>NZ_WWFY01001215.1:0-4966 GCF_009864975.1 Pseudonocardia sp. SID8383 | reverse complement strand
GAGGGCGTCGCGGTCGGCGGCGAGCAGCACGGCGCGGTGGGCGAACGCGGTCCGGGTTGTGGCCAGCGACCACGCGACGTCGGTCAGCGGGGTGTCGGGGGCGGCGGCGAGTGCCTCGCCGAGCGCGGCGGCCTGGGCCTGCAGCGCCTCGGGGGTGCGCCCGGAGAGCAGGACCGGGACGGTGCCGGGCTCGGTCGGGCCGGGCTCGCCGACGGCCGGGCCGTCGTCCTCGGGGGCAGGGGTACCGGTCTCGGGGGCGGGGGCCTGCTCGATGATGGTGTGGGCGTTGGTGCCGCTGATCCCGAACGAGGAGACCGCGGCGCGGCGCGGGGCTCCGGTGGCCGGCCAGTCGGTGTTCTCGGTGAGGATGCGGACGGTGTCCGGGGACCAGTCGACGTGCCGGCTGGGGTCCTCGGCGAGCAGCGTGCGGGGCAGTACCCCGTGCCGCATCGCCATCACCATCTTGATCACCCCGGCGACGCCGGCGGCGGCCTGGGTGTGGCTGATGTTCGACTTGACCGAGCCGAGCAGCAGCGGGCGCTCGACGTCCCGGTCCCGTCCGTAGGTGGCCAGCAGCGCCTGCGCCTCGACCGGGTCGCCGAGGGTGGTTCCGGTGCCGTGCGCCTCGACGACGTCGACGTCGCCAGCCGACAGCCGGGCGTTGACCAGCGCCTGTTCGATGACCTGCTGCTGGGACGGGCCGTTCGGGGCGGTGAGCCCGTTGGACGCGCCGTCCTGGTTGACCGCGGAGCCGCGGACGACGGCCAGCACCTCGTGCCCGTTGCGGCGCGCGTCGGACAGCCGCTCCAGGACGAGCAGGCCGACGCCCTCGGCCCAGCCGGTTCCGTCGGCCGTGTCGCCGAAGGATCGGCAGCGGCCGTCGGCGGACAGTCCTCCCTGGCGGCCCATCTCGATGAAGGTGCCGGGCCCGGACATCACGGTGACACCGCCGGCCAGTGCCAGCGAGCACTCACCGCCCCGCAGGGCCTGGGTGGCGAGGTGCACCGCCACCAGCGACGACGAGCACGCGGTGTCGACCGTAACGGCGGGGCCGACCGTGCCGAAGGTGTAGGAGATGCGCCCCGATAGGACGCTGCCGGTGTTGCCGGTGAGCTGGAAACCCTCGGCGCCGTCCGCCGGGCCGACCCGGTAGTCCTGCGCCATCGCGCCGACGAACACACCGGTGCGGGTGCCCTGCAGCGAGACCGGGTCGATCCCGGACCGCTCGAACGCCTCCCAGGCGGACTCCAGGACGACCCGCTGCTGCGGGTCCATCGCGACGGCCTCGCGCGGGGAGATGCCGAAGAACTCGGCGTCGAAGTCGGGGGCGTCGTGCAGGAACCCGCCGGATCTCGTCGGGGAGCCGGCGAACGCGGCGGTGTCCCAGCCGCGGTCGGTGGGGAACGGCGTGACGCCGTCCTCCCCCGCCTCGACCATCCGCCACAGGTCCTCCGGGCTGCGGACACCGCCGGGATAGCGGCAGGCCATCCCGACGACGGCGATCGGCTCCTGGGCGGCGGACTCGAGCTCGCTCACCCGCCGGCGGGTACGGCGCAGGTCGGCCGTGGCCAGCTTGAGGTAGTCCCGGAGCTTCTGTTCGTTGTCCATTCCAACTCCACCCGTCTCGCCGCCGACGCCCGCTGACAATCGCGCCGGAATTCCGCACACATCCGACAGGAACCGAATCGCCGCCCCGTTCCCGCCGTACGGCGGAGGGGCTCATCGCAGATGATTCTGCGGAGGATCCGGGCCGGAAATCCCTAGTGTGTCGTCCGCCGGTTCACCAGTTGGCGGCCAGCAGCAGGTGGCCGTACTCGTTCTCCCGCGCCACGTGCTCGAGGTCGGAGTCGACCATCATCCGCATGAGCTCGGGGAAGTCGACCTCGGGCGTCCAGTCGAGCAGCCGCCGGGCCCGCAGGCTGTCGGCGCACAGCACCTCGACCTCGGCCGGGCGCACCAGCGCCGGGTCGATGACGACCTTGTCCCGCCAGTCCAGCCCCACGTGCTCGAAAGCGATCTGCACCGCGTCCCGCACCGAGTGCATCTGGCCGGTGCCGATCACGTAGTCGTCGGGCTCGCCCTGCTGCAGCATGAGGTGCATCGCGCGGACGTAGTCACCCGCGTAGCCCCAGTCGCGCACCGCGTCGAGGTTGCCCAGCGCGAGGTCGCGCTGCAGGCCGAGCTTGATCCGGGCGACCGCCAGGGAGATCTTCCGGGTGACGAACTCCTGGCCACGGCGCGGCGACTCGTGGTTGAACAGCATGCCCGACACCGCGTACATGCCGAACGACTCGCGGTAGTTGCGGGTGATGTAGTGGCCGTAGGCCTTGGCGGCGCCGTAGGGGCTGCGCGGGTGGAACAGCGTCGTCTCCCGCTGCGGGGTCTCCGCGGCCTTGCCGAACATCTCCGACGACGAGGCCTGGTAGAAGCGGATCTGCCCGTTCGGCGACGCCGTGCGCGACATCGAGAGGCCGGAGACCATCCGGATCGCCTCGAGCACCCGGAGCACACCGGTGCCGTTGACCTCGGTGACGAGCTCGGCCTGCTGCCAGGACATCGGGACGAACGAGATCGCGCCGAGGTTGTAGACCTCGTCGGGCTGCACCGTGTCGACGGCCGAGACCAGGCTGGCCTGGTCCATCAGGTCGCCGTCGACGAACTCCAGCTCGGACGCCAGCCGGCTGACCCGCGTCTTGCGGGGGTTGGCCTGCCCCCGGATCAGGCCCCAGACCTGGTAGCCCTGCGACAGCAGGTGCTCCGCCAGGTAGGAGCCGTCCTGACCGGTGATTCCGGTGATCAGTGCGCGTTTGGACATCGGGATTCCCTTTCGACCGTTACCGGGCCCGCCCATACGCGTCGACCGGCCGTCGGCACGGCGGCGAATACGCTGTCCGGACGAGAGACACGCCGCACGCTGGCAAGATCGGCGAGACGGTGTCAACGAATCCGCCGGGATGTAGGGAATTCACGAGTGCGGCCGCAGGAAATGGTGAGCAGAACTGGGGGATTCCGGGTCCGCGGTCTGGTCGGCTGTCCTGGCCGGTGTGCCACCGGCATCGTCCACCGGGCGGCCCGGCGGTCGCCGTGAACCGGGGGTGTCCTGACGTGCTGTGGAGACTCGCGCGCACCCGGCTGCGCGGCTACGCCGGGCCGGCGGGCGCCCTCGTCGTCCTCCAGACCGCGCAGATCGCCGGAACGCTGCTGCTGCCGACGCTCGGCGCGGCCCTCATCGACGAGGGTGTGGTCCGCGCCGACCCCGGCCGGATCGCCGAGCTCGGGGTGCTGATGGCCGGCACCGCCGTGGTCCAGATCGCGGCGGCGCTGGCGGCGACCGCCCTGGGGGCACGCACCTCCACCGCGGTGGGCCGGGACCTGCGCGCCGCGGTGTTCGACCGCATCCTGGACTTCTCCGCCCGCGAGATCGGCAGGTTCGGGACGGCGTCGCTGCTGACCCGCACGGTCAACGACGTCCAACAGGTGCAGAACCTCGCCCGTTCCGGGTTCGGTGTCGTCGTGTCCGCCCCCCTGATGTGCATCGGCAGCATCGTGCTCGCGCTGGCGCAGGACGTACCGCTGGCACTGCTGCTGGTCGTCCTCGTGCTGGTCGTCGGGGTGGCCTTCGGTCTGCTGCTGGTCCGGATGGGTGGCCTCTACGGCCGGATGCAGCTCGCCCTCGACGACCTCGGACGGCTGCTCCGGGAGTCGATCACGGGGGTGCGGGTGGTCCGCTCGTTCGTCCGTGAGGACCACGAGCAGGTGCGCTTCACCCGCAGCAACGACGCGTTCCTCGACCTCTCCCGGCAGGTCGGCCGGCTGATCGCCACGATGCTGCCGCTGGTGCTGCTGATGATGAACGTGTTCACGGTCGTCCTGATGTGGCTCGGCGCCCACCGCATCGACGCAGGCGTGATGCAGCTGGGCGCGCTCAGCGCATTCCTGTTCTACCTGTCGTTGATTCTCATGTCGGTCGTGATGCTCGCGTTCGTGTTCCTGCAGGTGCCGCGGGCCCGGGTGGGGGCGGGCCGGATCCTGGAGGTGCTCGACACCGAGCCGGCCGTGGCCGCACCGGCGACCCCGGCTCCGCTCCACGGCCCCGCGGGACGGGTCGAGATCCGGGACGCCGAGTTCCGCTACCCGGGCGCGGAGCGTGCGGTGCTGCGCGGGGTCGACCTGGTCGTCGAGCCGGGCGAGCGGCTCGCGGTGCTGGGCGGCACCGGGAGCGGCAAGTCGACCCTGCTGAACCTCGTGCTGCGGCTGGTCGATCCGACCGCGGGCACGGTCCGGGTGGGTGGCACCGACGTGCGACGGCTCGACCCCGCGGTGCTCACCGGCGTCGTCGGGTTCGTGCCGCAGCGCCCCTACCTGTTCGCCGGCACGGTCGCGAGCAATCTGCGGTTCGGGCGGACGGACGCGACCGACGACGAGCTCTGGGAGGCATTGCGCGTCGCGCAGGCCGACGGCTTCGTCGCGCGGATGCCGGGCGGTCTGGACGCGGAGATCGCGCAGGGCGGCACCACCGTGTCCGGTGGCCAGCGCCAGCGGCTGTGCATCGCCCGCACCCTGGTCCGCCGGCCCGAGATCTACCTGTTCGACGACTGCTTCTCCGCGTTGGACCAGGCCACCGACGCCGCACTGCGGGCGGCGCTGGCCCCGTGGACCGCAGGCGCCACCGTGATCACCGTGACCCAGCGGGTCGCCACCGCGCGCGACGCCGACCGGGTCGTCGTCCTCGACGCCGGACGGCTGGTCGCCGACGGTACCCACGACGACGTCCTGCGCGACAGCCCGACCTACCGCGAGATCGCGAACTCCCAGCCCACCGAGGAGGACGTCGCCCATGGCCTCGCCGGACGTCACTGAGCCCGCCCCGTCGGCGGCCACCCGGCCGGGGGAGGGCCCGGCGGGACCACCCGACGGACCCGCGCCGGGTGACCGCCCGGCGCGCCGGCTCGTGGGGCTGCTGCGG
>NZ_WWFY01001214.1:0-3961 GCF_009864975.1 Pseudonocardia sp. SID8383 | reverse complement strand
GCGCCGGCGGGAGCGGTCGGCGCGTAACCGGGGTCCGACGGGGCGGCGCCGAAGGCGTTCACGGCTACGGCGTCGGGGTTGACGCGCTCGCGGATCGCGTCGCGGTCCAGCAGCGCCGCGATGCCCTCGCGGACCCGGGGGTCGGCCAGGGGGCCGTCGGTGGTGCGGAACTCCAGCTGCTCGACGGCCGGGCGCGGCCCGCTCTGCACCGTCGGCGGCTCGGGGCTCCGGGCCAGGACGTCGAGGGCCTGGGTGATCTCCGGCCGGGCGTCGGGCAGGGCGAGGTCGACGCCCTGGCTCTCCAGCGCCGTCGGCAGGGTGTTCGCCGGGATGCGGCGCAGGATGATCTCGTCGACCACCGCGGCGGTCGCCCAGTACGGGTCGTTGCGGGCGAGCAGGACCTCGCCGCGGAGGCGGTCGACCTGCATCAGCCGGAACGGGCCGCCCGAGGCGGGCACCCCGCCCGCGAACGGGGCGGTCCAGCCGCCCGGCGCGTCCTTGAGCAGGTGCGCGGGCAGCAGGTTGCCGAACAGCTCCCGCCAGTGCGGGTAGGGCTCGCGGAACACGACGTCGACGGCCTTGCCCGCGGCACGCGAGCGCACGTCGGTGATCTCGCGGTAGCCCGCGGCACCGATCGTGTTGGGCCGGCTGCGCATCTGCTGCCAGAGGTAGACGAAGTCCTCGGCGGCGATCGGGGCGCCGGTGGACCACCCGGCGTCGCGGTTGAGCTCGTAGCTGACGGTGAACGGGCTCTGCGAGGTGACCGTCGCGGACGTGGCGACGGTCGTGTCGAGCTGCGGCACACCGCGGTCGTCGGGCCGGAACACCGACGGCAGCGTCATCGACGCGATCGCCGTGGTGACTGCCGACTGGTCCGACCGCAGGTGCGGGTTGAACCCGGGCCCGAGGTCGTCGACGCCGACCACCACCCGGGTGGGGGCGGTGACCGGCTCGGTCGGGCGGTTCGTCTCCGGCGGGGGCGCCGGCTGCGGGTCCGCCGCGCAGCCCGTCAGCGCCAGCAGGGCGACCAGCAGGAGCGCCGGGAGCGCCCGGAAGCGTCGACGTGCTCTCACGTCCGCAGTATCCCCACCGGGGCGGGCACGCCCGCCGGACGGGGTCCGGCGGGCGCCTCCGCTCTGCTCACCGATACGCAGCGGGGCCGGATGTCGGTGAGGCCGTGCTCTGCTCACCGATGCGCACCACCGCAGCGCACGGGCCGTGCGGGTCACTTCGTGGCGTTGGCCGCGGCCTTCGCGCGGGACCGGGCGCGGGCCCGCAGGTTCGGGTCCAGCTCGATCTTGCGGATCCGAACGTTCTCCGGGGTGATCTCGACACACTCGTCGGTCGCGCAGAACTCCAGCGACTGCTCGAGGCTCAGGATCGTCGGCGGGATCAGCTTGACCAGCACGTCGGAGGTCGACGAGCGGATGTTGGTCAGCTTCTTCTCGCGGGTGATGTTGACCTCGAGGTCCTCGTTGCGGGTGTACTCCCCGACGACCATCCCGCCGTAGACCAGCGTGGTCGGCCCGACGAACAGCGTGCCGCGGTCGGCGAGCTGGTCGATCGCGTACGGGGTGACCGGCCCGGAACGGTCCGAGATCAGCGAGCCCTTGTTCCGGGTCCGGATCTCGCCGACCCAGGGGCCGTAGCCGTCGAAGACGTGGCTGGCGATGCCCGCGCCGCGGGTGATCGTCAGGAACTCGGTGCGGAAGCCGATCAGGCCGCGGGACGGGACGCGGAACTCCATCCGGACCCGGCCCTCGCCGTGCACCATGTCGCCCATCTCGCCCTTGCGGGCGGCGAGCAGCTGGGTGACGGCACCGAGGCTGTCCTCGGGCACGTCCACCGACAGCTGCTCGAACGGCTCGTGCAGCGTGCCGTCGACGGTCCTGGTGACCACCTGCGGGCGGCCGACGGTGAGCTCGAAGCCCTCGCGGCGCATGGTCTCGACCAGGATCGCCAGCGCGAGCTCACCGCGGCCCTGGACCTCCCAGGCGTCGGGGCGCTCGGTCGGCAGCACGCGGATGGACACGTTGCCGACCAGCTCGGCGTCGAGCCGGCCCTTCACCAGGCGGGCGGTCAGCTTCTTGCCCGGGTGCGGGTCGCGGCCGGCAAGCGGCGAGGTGTTGGTGCCGATCGTCATCGAGATGGCGGGCTCGTCGACGTGGATGCGCGGCAGCGCGACCGGGGACTCCGGGTCGGCGAGGGTGTCGCCGATGGTGACCTCGGCGATGCCCGCGACGGCGACCAGGTCACCGGCGCGCGCCTCGTCGGCGGGGACGCGGGTCAGCGCCTCGGTACGCAGCAGCTCGGTGATCTTCACCCGCGGCGTGGTCCCGTCCTCGCGGCACCAGGCGACCTGCTGGCCGCGGCGCAGCACGCCGGCACGGACCCGGCACAGCGCGATACGGCCCAGGAAGCTGGACGCGTCGAGGTTCGTGACGTGCGCCTGCAGCGGGGCGTCGACGTCGTCGGCGGGCGGCGGGACGACGTCGAGCAGGGTCTCGATGAGCGGCTCGAGGTCGTCGGAGTCCGGGAGCTCACCGTCGGCCGGACGGATCCGCGAGGCCTTGCCGGCGCGGCCGGACGCGTAGACGACCGGGAGGTCGAGCAGGTGGGCGGTGACCGACTCGTCGAGCTCCAGCTCGTCGGCCAGCTCGAGCAGCAGCTCGAGGGACTCGTCGACGACCTCGGCGATCCGGGCGTCGCCGCGGTCGGTCTTGTTGACCACGAGCATGACGGGCAGGCCGGCGGTCAGGGTCTTGCGGAGCACGAAGCGGGTCTGCGGCAGCGGGCCCTCGGAGGCGTCGACGAGCAGCACCACGCCGTCGACCATGGACAGGCCGCGCTCGACCTCGCCGCCGAAGTCGGCGTGGCCGGGGGTGTCGACGACGTTGATCGTCGTGCCGTGCCAGTTCACCGCCGTGTGCTTGGCGAGGATCGTGATGCCCTTCTCGCGCTCCAGGTCGTTGGAGTCCATGACCCGGTCGACGAGCTCGGCGCGCTCGGCGAAGGCACCGGACTGGCGGAGCATCGCGTCGACGAGCGTGGTCTTGCCGTGGTCGACGTGCGCGACGATCGCGACGTTGCGCAGCTCGGGTCGGCCGGCCCGATCGGGCACGGCGTCGCTCTCGAGCGAGGAACGAGCGTCGAGGGCCGAGGCGGAACGAGGGATGGTCACACCTCAACGGTATCCGCTGCAAGCCCTTCACCCTGCCCCGGGCGCAGGTTAGCCTGACCTCATCATGGGCAAGGTCAAGAAGAAGTGCTGCCGGTCCAAGCCGAAGCGGTGCAAGAGCTGTCCGGTCGTCGCACTGCGGCTGCGCAAGGCGGGTGCGGACGATCTGAGCGGCAAGGCACTCACCCGCGCGATCAAGATCGCGCGCATCTACTGAACGGACGTATGACCCGCTGACCTGCGACGACGTCGCGCTTCGGGTTGCGTGCGCACCGCCTGTCCGGTAGGGCGGCGGCAGGCCGGTCGACGTCGTCCGGCAGGTCCGGGTCGTCGTGCGCCCGGACCCCGGACCGGCCTTCATGATCACCCCGTGCGCTGCGACGACGCGTCCGGTGCGCGGTGCCGGCATGGCCGGAATCACAGTCGTCCGAGTGGTCCGGTGACACCGTGTGTGGTGGCGTTCGCCGATCGTTCACCCCGCGGCCCGCCCCGCGGTACCGCCGGGCCCCGCCGGGTGCCCGGTCACGGCTTCGCGGAGGCGGTCCAGGAGCTCGTCGGGGCACCGGAGCTCCGCCGGTTCGACGACGAGCGTCCGCCATCCGTGCCGACGCAGCACCGCCCGCCGCCACGCGGGGCCGCAGCCGTCGGCGCCGGTCCCGGAGTCGACCGGGTCGTGCACCTCGACCGCCAGCCGGGCCGCGGGGAACGCGAGGTCGAGCAGCACCCCGGCCACGGTGACGTCGGTGCGCCAGGCCCGCACCCCCCTCCGGGCGAGCAGCGCCC
>NZ_WWFY01000123.1:0-1167 GCF_009864975.1 Pseudonocardia sp. SID8383 | reverse complement strand
CCGAGCGCCGCGGCGTCCTCGATCAGGGCACGGGCGCGGGGCAGCAGGTCGCGACCGGCCGCCGTCGGGGAGACGCCGCCGGGTCCGCGGTCGAACAGCGAGGTGCCGAGCCGGGCCTCCAGCCGTCGCAGGCCCTGGGACAGCGGCGGCTGCGTCATCCCGAGCCGGGCGGCGGCCCGCCCGAAGTGCCGCTCCTCGGCGACGGCGACGAAGAACGTCAGGTGCCGCAGCAGGTCCACCGGCTCGCTCCATATCGATCGGCTATCACACGCGAAGCACGATCGTATTCGCGCTATCGGTCCGGATGCGACACGGTGCGCCCATGACGATCACCCGCCGTTCCCTGCTCCTGGCCGGTGCCGCACTGGGCGGCGCCGCGCTGACCGGCTGCGCACCGGCGGCTCCGCCCGCACCCGCGACACCCGCCCCGGCGGACCCGGGCGCCGGGAGCGCACCGATCCCCGCGCTGGCCGACGTCGAACGCGAGTACGCCCGCACGATCGGGGTGCACGTGCTCGACACCGGCACCGGCGCGGCGGCCGGGCACCGCGACGGCGACCGCTTCCTGATGTGCTCGGTGGTCAAGGCGCTGATGGCCGGGTTCGTGCTGCACCGCTCGCTGTCCGAGCCCGGCCTGCTCGACCGCCCGGTCCGCTACGGGCGCGCCGACCTGCTGGAGTACGCGCCCGTCACGACCCGGAACCTGGCCGCGGGGATGACCGTGGCACAGCTGTGCGAGGCCGCCGTCACCGTCTCGGACAACACCGCGCACAACCTGCTGCTGCGCGAGGTCGGCTCCCCCGCCGAGCTGACCGCGTGGCTGCGCACGACCGGGGACACCGTCACCCGTTCCGACCGGGCCGAGACCGCGCTGAACGACCGCGACGGCGAGCGCGACACCTCGACCCCGGCCGCGCTGGCCGCCACGCTGCGCACCCTGGTCCTCGGCGACGCCCTGCCGCCCGCGCAGCGCGACCGGCTGACCGGCTGGCTGCGGGCGAACACCACCGGCGACCGGCAGATCCGCGCGGCGGTCCCGGCCGGCTGGACCGTCGGCGACAAGACCGGCTCCGGGCCGCTCGGGGAGCGCAACGATTCCGGGGTGCTGTACCCGCCGGACGGCGCACCGCTGGTCCTGACGGTCTTCACCGTCCCGGCCGACCCGGC
>NZ_WWFY01001213.1:0-6001 GCF_009864975.1 Pseudonocardia sp. SID8383 | reverse complement strand
ACCTGGCCGCGCTGTGGCAGCGCGCCCGCGAGCTCGTCCCGCACCGCCCGGCCCGCCCCGGGCCGCTGTCGGCCGCCGACCTGGCCCTCGGTGCACTGCCCGGCGAGCAGGCCGAGCAGGCCGGTCTCGTCGACGCCCTCGACGACCCGGGTGGCCCGGAGCGCTACTCCCCGGCCGGGTTCGACCGGATCCGGCGGATCGGCCGTGAGCTCGCCCAGCTGCGCGCCCGCACCGCGGCCCCGCTGACCGACCTGGTGGCCGACGTCGAGCGGACCTTGCTCCTCGACGTCGAGACGATGGCCCGCCCCGGCCCCACCGGCCGGGCGCACCTCGACGCGTTCGCCGACGTCGTCGCGGACTTCGCCGCCGGTGCGGACGTGCCGTCGCTACCGGGTCTGCTCGACTATCTGGAGACCGCCGAGCAGGCCGAGGAGGGGCTGACCCCCGGCGAGGTGGAGGTCGCGCCGGACCGGGTGCAGATCCTCACCGTGCACGCGGCGAAGGGGCTGGAGTGGGAGGTCGTCGCCGTCCCGCACCTGGTCGCGCAGGTCTTCCCCGGCCGGAAGATGTCCGGCTCCTGGCTGAAGGACCCGGCCGCGTTGCCGGTCCCGCTGCGCGGCGACGCCGACGACCTGCCCGGCCTGCACCTGCCCCCGCCCGGCGCCGACCGCAAACAGGTCGAGACCGCGCTCGACGACCACGACGACGCCCTCGACGAGCGCCGCCTCGCCGAGGAACGCCGGCTGTTCTACGTCGCGCTCACCCGGTCCGAACGGGTGCTGCTGGTGTCCGGGCACCGCTGGCCCGCGACGGGGGAGAAGCCGAAGGAACCGTCGGTGTTCCTGACCGAGCTCGCCGAGATCCTGGAGGGCCCCGGCGGCTCCGAGGTCGGTGTGCTGGAGCAGTGGGCACCGCCGCCCGAGCTGGACACCGGCAACCCGGCGCTGGGCGTCGAACGGACCGCGCAGTGGCCGCCGGACCCGTTCGGCGACCGCGCCGACGACGTGCGCTCCGGGGCCGACCTGGTCCGTACCGCGCTGCGGGCCCGGCGCCCGAAGCGGCCGCGCCGCGCCGCGCCCGCCGACCAGCTCGCACTGGAGCTGCCGGCGGCTCCCGACGCGGAGCCCGGGGCCGGCGTGGTCGACGCCGAGGGTGATCCCGAGGGCTGGGCCGCCGACGTCGACGTCCTGCTCGCGGAGCGGGCCGCCGCCGCGCAGCGGCCCACGGTGTCGCTGCCCGGGCGGCTGTCGGTGAGCCGGCTCGTCGAGCTCGCCGACGACCCGGACGCGCTCGCCGTGCGGCTGCGCCGTCCGGTGCCGATGCCGCCCGACCAGCACGCCCGCCGCGGCACCGCGTTCCACGCCTGGCTGGAACAGCGCTTCGGCGCGGAACGCCTGCTGGACATCGACGAGCTGCCCGGCGCCGCCGACGAGTCGGTCTCCTCGGAGGCCGATGCGACCGAGCTCGCCGAGCTGCAGGCCGCGTTCGAGGCGTCGGAGTGGGCGGACCGGCGGCCCGTCGACGTCGAGGTGTCGTTCGAGACGGTGCTGGCCGGGGTCGCCGTGCGCGGCCGGATGGACGCGGTGTTCGCCGACCCCGACGGCGGCTGGACGGTCGTGGACTGGAAGACCGGTCGCCTGCCCGCCGAGGACCGCAGGCAGGCGGTCGGGGTGCAGCTCGCCGCGTACCGGCTGGCATGGGCGGCACTGCAGGGCGTCGAGCCGGACCGGGTGCGGGCGGCGTTCCACTACGTCCGCGACGGCGTCACCCTGCGCCCGGCGGACCTGCTCGACGCCCGCGCGCTGCACGACCTCGTCGCCGGGGTGCCGACCGTCTCCGCCGCCGAGGTGTAGCCGCAGGACGCGGAGAGCCCGCGCCCCCGGGGACGGGGACGCGGGCTCTCCGCGTGGGGGTGGCCTGCGGTCAGTGCGCCTCGGCCTTGGCGATGCCGGCACCGGTCAGGGACCGGACCTCCATCTCGGCGTACTTGCTGCCGTCGTGGCGCTTCTGCCCGATGTAGGTCCCGACCACGCCGAGCAGGAACGACAGCGGGATCGAGACCAGGCCGGGGTTGGCCAGCGGGAACCAGGCGAAGTCCACACCCGAGAAGATCGACGTCTCGGCGCCCGACACCACCGGCGAGAAGACGATCAGCACCAGGGTGCTGATCAGACCGCCGTAGATCGAGAACAGGCCGCCGGTGGTGTTGAACCGCTTCCAGAACAGCGAGTACAGGATCGTCGGCAGGTTCGCCGACGCCGCCACCGCGAAGGCCAGCGCCACGAGGAACGCGACGTTCTGGTCCTTCGCGAGGATGCCACCGACGATCGCGACCACGCCGATCACGATCGCGGTCCGCCGGGCGACCCGGACCTGGGTGGCCTCGGTGTCCTCGACCTCGCCCCGCTTGATCACGTTGATGTAGACGTCGTGCGCGAACGACGCCGACGCGGTGATCGTCAGCCCGGCGACGACCGCCAGGATCGTCGCGAACGCGATCGCGGCGATGATGCCGAGCAGCACCGGTCCGCCGAGGGCTGCGGCGAGCAGCGGCGCGGCCGAGTTCACCTTGCCCGGCGCGGCCTGGATCGCCTCCGGCCCGACCAGCGCACCGGCCGCGAAGCCGATGACCAGCGTGAACAGGTAGAACAGGCCGATCAGCCAGATCGCGACCTCGACCGAGCGGCGGGCCTCCTTGGCCGTGGGCACGGTGTAGAAGCGCATCAGCACGTGCGGCAGGCCCGCGGTGCCGAGCACCAGGGCGATGCCGAGCGAGATGAAGTCGATCTTCGAGGTCAGCGACGCGCCGTACTGCTGGCCGGGGGCGAACAGGCCCTCGCCCTTGGGGGAGCCGTCCGCGGCGGCCTGCATGATCGACGAGAAGTTGAAGCCGAACAGCGCCAGTGCCCAGATCGTCATGACCAGCGCGCCCACGATGAGCAGCACCGCCTTGATCATCTGGACCCAGGTGGTGCCGCGCATGCCGCCGATGAGGACGTAGGCGATCATCACGACGCCGACGACGGCGATCACGACGCCCTGGGCGAACCCGCCCGAGATGCCGAGCAGCAGCGAGACCAGTGCACCGGCACCGGCCATCTGCGCGAGCAGGTAGAAGAACGACACCGCCAGGGTGGAGGTGGCCGCCGCGGCGCGGATCGGGCGCTGCTTCATCCGGAACGCCAGGACGTCGCCCATGGTGAAACGGCCGGTATTGCGCAGCAGCTCCGCGACCAGCAGCAGCGCGACCAGCCACGCGACCAGGAAGCCGATCGAGTAGAGGAAGCCGTCGTAGCCGTTGATCGCGATGGCGCCGGCGATGCCCAGGAACGACGCCGCCGAGAGGTAGTCACCGGCGATCGCGAACCCGTTCTGGGTGCCGGAGAAACCCCCGCCCGCGGTGTAGAAGTCGGCGGCGGTCTTCCTCGCCTGCCGACTGTTGACGTAGAAGACGATCCCCAGCGTCACGATCACGAACGCCAGGAAGATGGAGATGTTCAGCGCCGGGTTGCTGTCCGCGGTCGCCGCCAGGACGGTCGGGCTCATCGGGTTCCCTCGATCTCTCCGCGGAGCTTCGACGACAGCGGGTCGAGCACACGGCCGGCGAAGCGGATGTAGACCACGGTGATCGCGAAGGTGGACACGAACTGCAGCAACCCGAGGACCAGACCCAGGTTGATGTTGCCCAGCACCGGGATCGCCATGAAGTCCGTCGCGAACGTCGCGAGCAGCACGTACAGCAGGTACCAGGCCAGGAACCCGGCGGTGACCGGGAAGACGAACCCGCGCAGACGCCTGCGCAGCTCCTGGAAGTCGGGGCTCGCCTGTGCGGCGGCCCAGTCGGGAGTTCCCGGCGTCGGACCGCCGGGCTGCTCGTCGGACTCGGTCGTACTCACGTATGCCTCCTTGCACAAGCCACGCACGGCCACGGGACCGGACCCAGGAAAGGGCCTTCGGGCCGTGTGCGGAACCCCACACGCACGCTCCGAGCGGCCCAAGATGCAAGCGGCCGACGACCGGACGATCGAGCGCGGCACCGAACGACGAGCGGTCTTGACTCCGATGTCGCCGCTACGCTAAAGCGCTCACTCCCGATCGGCCAGATGGAGCCGCAGCATCGTAGCTTCCGCGTCCGACGGAACGTGATCGCCCAGTGACACGGCGATCATGACGAGGAACGCGCAGGGCACCGACCACAGCGCGGGCTGGGCGAGCAGCATGCCCGCCGTCCCGCCGAGCCCGAGCGCGGCGCCCAGCGCCATCGACCCGACCGTCGCGAGCAGCCCGGTGACCATCCCTGCGTACGCGCCGCGCGCGGTCAGCCCCTTCCACCACAGGCCGAGCACCAGCAGCGGGCAGAACGTCGACGCCGCGACGGTGAACGCCGAGGTCACCGCCGCGCTGACGTCGACGCGCACCATCAGCAGCGCCGCCGGTACGACGGCCGCCGACGCGGCCAGCGCGGTCAGCCGCAGCCGGCGCAGCCCCGAGGGCATGAGGTCGTGGGCGAGCGCCCCGGACAGCGCGAGCAGCAGCCCGAGCGAGGTGGCCAGGAACGCGGCGAACGCCCCCGCGGTGAGCATCGCGGTCAGGGCCGCCGCGGTGCCGCCGCCGGTGACCCGGCCGGGCAGCGTGACGATCGCGGTGTCGGTGCCCTGCGACAGGTACAGCTCGGGGGTGAGCACCGTCCCGAGCAGCCCGTAGACGATCGGGAACAGGTAGAACGCGCCGAGCATCGCGACGGTGATCGCCGCGGTGCGCCGGGCGCCGCGCCCGTCCGGACTGGTGTGGAAGCGCACGATGATGTGCGGCAGACCCATCGTCCCCAGCGCTGTCGCGACCAGCACCGACCAGGTCGTCAGCAGCGGCGAGGTATCGGCGGTGCCGAGCAGCGGCAGTGCCCACTCGGCGCCGCCGGGCACCGGCAGCGACGCCCCGTCGCCGCCCAGCTCGGGCACGGCGGCACCGTCGGGGAAGACCCAGACGGCGTCGGCGGCGGCGTGGTGCGGGCCGGGGGTGAGCGGGACCGGCATCCCGTCGACGACCACGACGGTCGGCTCGGTCAGCACGAGCTCGGTGTCGAGCCGGAAGTCCACCGGGGTCTCGGCGGTGAACCGGGTGAACTCCGGCGGGGCGACCATGTCGGCGCGCAGCTGCGGCCCGGCGAGCAGCAGCAGCCAGATCGCGGGCCCGGCGAACAGCAGGAGCTTGAGCGCGAACTGGAACGCCTGCACGTAGGTGGCGGCGCGCATCCCGCCCAGCGCCAGGGTCAGGCCGACGGCGAGCCCGGACACCACGACCCCGACCCAGTAGTCGACGCCCGACACCAGCGTGAGCAGCTGCCCGGCCGCGACGATCTGCGGCACCAGGTAGAGCACCGCGATCACCACGACGACCACCGCGCAGAACCGGCGCAGCGACCGCGACCCGAGGCGGGCCTCGGCGAACCCGGGCACGGTCAGTGCCCCGGAGCGGCGCATCGGCGCGGCGACCAGCGCGAGCATCAGCAGGTAGCCCGCGGCGAACCCGACCGGGTACCAGAGCGCCCCCGTGCCCTCCTTGATCACCAGCCCGGCGACGCCGAGGAACGACGCCGCCGACAGGTACTCCCCGGAGACCGCGGCTGCGTTGAGCATCGGCGAGGTCCGCCGGGACGCGACGAGGAAGTCCGAGGTGGTGCGCATCGCCGCGACGCCACGTGCCCCGATCAGCACCGTGACCAGCAGCAGGGCGACGACCGCGGCGGCCGTCACGGGCGTTCCGCGCGTTCGGCCCGGCGCAGATGCCACCACGCCAGCCCGCCGAGCAGCGGGTACGGGAGCCAGGCGACCGCGATCCAGCCCAGCGGGAGCCCCCCGACCCGCCACTGGGCCAGATCCGGCGCGAGCCGCAGCAGCACCGGCAGCCCGAACAGCAGCACCGCGGCGCAGGCCAGGGTGACCACGGCGCGCCGCAGCTGGGCCCGGCGCAGCCCGCGGGCCCGCTCGGTCAGCCCCGGGTC
>NZ_WWFY01001212.1:0-5583 GCF_009864975.1 Pseudonocardia sp. SID8383 | reverse complement strand
CGGCGAGCAGCTCCAGCTCGGTGCGGACCCCCTCGGCGGAGGTGAGGTCCGCGGCGGCCGGCCCGGCCCCGTGCAGCGTCACCTGGGCGACGACGGTGCGCGGCGCGGCGGCGGCGCACCGCTCGCGCAGCGCGGACTCGACGGCCTCGTAGACCTCGTCCGCGCCGCCGAGTCCGGCGATGTCGACCTCGACGAGCTCCCAGCGGGCGACGTCGAGGACCAGCGGGGTGACCGTCGCCCACCGCTCGGGGGCCGCGTCGACGAGCAGGGCGCCCTTCGCGCCGCGCTCCTGCGGGTGGCGGCCCTGCAGGTTCCCGGAGAACCAGGCCGGGTGCGGGCCGTCGCAGACGGCGCGCTGCTCGTGCACGTGGCCGAGGGCGAAGTACTCGTAGCCGCAGCCTGACAGGTCCTCGGGGCGGCAGGGGGCGTAGGTGTCGTGTCGGTCGTCGCCCTGCACCGAGGTGTGCAGCATGCCGACGTTGACCAGGCCGGGGATCCGGTCGGGGTAGGCGGGGACGAGGTTCTCCAGCACCGCGCGGCGGGCGAAGCCCTGGCCGTGCACGGCCAGGCCGAGGTCGTCGTCGACGACGGTCTCGGGCGCGTCCACCGAGAGCCGGTGGGTATTGGGCGGCAGCCGCAGCGACCGGGTGATCTCGGACTCGGCGTCGTGGTTGCCGCTGATGAGGAACACCGGGATGCCCTCGTCGTGCAGCCGCGAGAGCTGCCGGACGAAGAACGCGCCGGTCGCGTAGTCCTTCCAGTCGCCGTCGTAGACGTCACCGGGCAGCACGAGCGCCTCGGCCCGGGAGTCGACGACCGCATCGACGAGGTTCTCGCAGGCCCGCCGGGTCGCCGCGCGCAGCGTCGTGGCGAGCCCGGAGTCGCCGAGCCGCGACAGGCCGCGCAGCGGGCTGTCGAGGTGCAGGTCGGCGGCGTGCACGAAGCGCACGGAGGAACTCCCGGAGCGGTCGGGTACGCGGAACCGCCGAGTCTAGGACGGGGCCCCCACCGTTCCCCGCCGCGACACCGCCCGCCCGCTCACCGATGACGACACCGCAGGTCAGGTGGGGCGGACCACACAGCGGTGCCGGTCACGTTCCGGTGTCCGGACGATGGCCCGTGGGTAGATCCTGGGCGTCCGATCCCGAGAGAGAGCCGCGAGGTCGAGCCCGATGATCCAGCTCTGCGAGCGCTGCTACGCCCCCGTCGACGCCGCGACCGAACGCGTCTACCGGTTGTCCCACATCGAGTCGGCCGACGCGGCCGGCGAGGTGACCTGGCGCGAGGCCGTCGTGCATGTCGCGGCGTGCGTCCCCGCGGGCACCGTCGTCCCGGCCGGGCGGTGGGCCGCGTGATCCGGGACGCGCTGTGCGAGCGCTGCCTCAACCCGATCGACCCGACCCGCGAGCCGCTGCGGATGTGCACCCACGGCGGCACCGCGGCCGACGGCGGACCGGCCCGCAGCTTCGTGCACGCCCTGCCGTGCGTGCGCCCGGACACCGGTGACTGGGACCGCGGGCGTCGTGGCCTGTCACCGGCCGCGGTGCGGCACGCCGCGGCCCGCGCCGACCACCGCTGACCCGGCGCTCACCCGTCCCGGTGGGGGTCGCCCTCCTGGTAGACGTCCGGCACCCCGTCACCGTCGGCGTCACGCGTCTCGATCTGCTCGATCCGCCGGTAGTGGGCGTTGCGGGCGCGCAACACCACGGTGGCGAGCAGGGCCGCGAGCAGTGAACCGGCCAGCACACCGATCTTGACGTGGTCGTCCTGCGGGGTTCCGGTCCCGAAGGCCAGCTCGCCGACCAGCAGGGACACGGTGAACCCGATCCCGGCGAGCTGGGCGAGGCCGAGCAGGTCCCACCAGGACAGGTCGTCGGACAGCCGGGCCCGGGTGAACCGCTGCACGAGCCAGGTCGCGCCGAGCACACCGACGGTCTTGCCGAGCACCAGGCCGGCGACGATGCCGAGGGTGACGGTGTCGAGCAGGGCGCCGCCGATCCCCCCGCCCTCGCCACCGACGACGGTGACCCCGGCGGCGAAGAACGCGAACACCGGTACCGCGAACCCGGCCGACAACGGGCGCCAGCGGTGCTCGAAGTGCTCCGACAGCGACACCCCGTGCACCCGGCGACGGCCCAGGACCGGCACCGCGAACCCGAGCAGGACCCCGGCGACGGTGGCGTGCACCCCCGACTCGTGGACCAACACCCAGGTGACCGCGGCGAGCGGCAGCAGCACCCACCAGGAACGGATCCCGCGCTGCACCGCGAGGGTGAACAGTGCGAGCGGTACGAGGGCACCGAGCAGCGCGGGCACCGACAGCTGGTCGGTGTAGAAGACCGCGATGATCGTGATGGCCAGCAGGTCGTCGACGACGGCGAGGGTCAGCAGGAAGGTCCGCAGCGCGGTGGGCAGGTGCGTCCCGATGACGGCGAGCACCGCGAGCGCGAACGCGATGTCGGTGGCTGTCGGGATCGCCCAGCCGACCAGCGCGTCGGGGTTCGCGAGGTTGATCGCGACATAGATCAGCGCGGGCACCGCCATGCCGCCGACGGCCGCCGCCACCGGCAGCAACGCCGTGCGCGGGTCGCGCAGGTCCCCGGCCAGGAACTCGCGTTTGAGCTCCAGCCCGACGACGAAGAAGAAGATCGCGAGCAGACCGTCGGCGGCCCAGGTCGCGAGCGACAGGTCCAGATGCAGCGCGGCGGGCCCGACGGTGAACCCGGCGAGCGCGGTGTAGGCGTCGCGCCAGGGCGAGTTGGCGAACAGCAGCGCGACCGCGGCCGCGATGACGAGCAGGACGCCCCCGACGGTCTCGGTGCGCAGCACGTCGGCGACGCGACGGGCCTGCGCCCACGAGCCGCGGGAGAACAGGCGACGGGAGGCGGGGGTGGTGTTCACGGGGCTCCGGGAAGGTCGGGAGGGCAGGGGACAGCGCTCGCCGACCAGACTTCCCGGCACACCGCACGAGACCTTAACGGTCCCGGGCCCCCGCGTCAGCCCGTTCGAGGCGCTCGCCACCTCCCGCACCGGATGCCCGGGGGCGGCCCCCTCGTGCCGTCCCCGGGCATCAGGATCGCGTCAGGACCCGGCCCGTCGGTGTCGCCGCGGGCGCACGATGACGCGATGAGCGACATCGCCGGGTGGGCGCTGATCCTGGTCTATCTCCTGCTGGCCGTGGCGGCGGCCAGGACCGTGCTCGTGGGCCCGCGCCGTCAGCCCAGCGCGGCGGCGGCCGCGGCGAGGCCGCGGATCCGGTCGAACTCCCCCGCGGCGACGGCGTCGGCCGGGGTGAGCCAGGAGCCCCCGACGCAGGAGACGTTGGGCAGGGCCAGGTAGCCCGGTGCCGAGTCGACGGTGATCCCCCCGGTCGGGCAGAACCGGAGGTCCGGCAGCGGCCCGGCGACCGACTTCAGGAACGGGCGCCCGCCCGCGGCCTCGGCCGGGAAGAACTTGCAGGCGGTGTGCCCGCGCTCGGCGACGGCCATCATCTCCGAGATCGTCGCGGTGCCGGGGAGGAAGTCCAGCCCGGAGTCCTCCATCGCGTCGAGCAGCCGGGGCGTCGCGCCCGGGCTGACGAGGAAGCGGGCACCCGCCTCGACCGACCGGCGCACGTCGTCGGGGGTGCGCACGGTCCCGGTGCCGACGACCGCGTCGGGCACCTCGGCCGCGATCCGGCGGACGGCCTCCAGCGCGGCCGGGGTCCGCAGGGTCACCTCGATGACCGGCAGCCCGCCGTCCACCAGGGCACGGGCGAGCGGGACGGCCGTCGCGGCGTCGTGCAGCACGACGACGGGGACGACGGGGGCCAGTTCCAGCAGCTTCTCGCTCATGGTTCCTCTCGGACGGGACGGCCCCTCAGTGGGGCAGGACGACGGTCGCACCGGAGTCGGCGGGCCCGACCGCGGCGCGGAACGCGGCGAACAGCTCGCGTCCGGTGCCCGTCGTCGGGCCGGACGGGCCGGCGGGCCGGGCGGGCTCGCGGGCGTCGAACTCGTCGGCGTCGACCAGCAGGGACAGGGTGCCGTTCAGGGTGTCCAGGCGTACCAGGTCGCCGTCGCGCACGTTCCGCAGCGGTCCGCCCTGCGCGGCCTCCGGGGTGACGTGCAGCGCGGCGGGAACCTTGCCCGAGGCGCCGGACATGCGGCCGTCGGTGACGATCGCGACCTGGTGCCCGCGGTCCTGCAGCAGCCCCAGCGCGGGTGTCAGCTTGTGCAGCTCGGGCATACCGTTGGCGCGCGGTCCCTGGTACCGGACGACGGCGACCAGGTCACGCCCGTCGAGCTCGCCCGCGGCGAACGCGGCCAGCAGGTCGTCCTGGTCGTCGAAGACCACGGCCGGTGCCTCGACGACGCGGTGGTCGGGCTCGACGGCGGAGGTCTTGACCACCGAGCGGCCCAGGTTGCCGTGCAGCACGCGCAGCCCGCCGTCCGGGGAGAACGGGTCGGCGACCGAACGCAGCACCGACTTGTCCAGGCTCTCCGTGGTGCCCTCACGCCACACGAGGGTGTCCCCGTCGAGGAAGGGCTCGCGGGTGTAGCGGGACAGGCCGGGACCGTCGACAGTGCGGACGTCGTCGTGGGCCAGGCCGTGGTCGAGCAGCTCGCGGATGAGTAACTGCATCCCGCCGGCGGCGTGGAAGTGGTTCACGTCCGCCGTGCCGTTGGGGTAGATCCGGGCCAGCAGCGGCACGACGGTGGACAGGTCCGAGAAGTCGTCCCAGGTGATCTGCACGCCCGCGGCGGCGGCCATCGCGACCAGGTGCATCGTGTGGTTGGTGGAGCCGCCGGTGGCCAGCAGCGCGACGATCCCGTTGACCACGGCCTTCTCGTCGACGACCGCACCCATCGCCTTGTCCGGGTCACCCGCGGCGTCGAGCGCGCGGCGGGCGACCTCGTCGGTCAGGGCGTCGCGCAGCGCGGTGCCGGGGTTGACGAACGACGACCCCGGCAGGTGCAGGCCCATGACCTCCATCAGCAGCTGGTTGGAGTTCGCGGTGCCGAAGAAGGTGCATGTCCCCGGGCCGTGGTAGCTGGCCGACTCCGCCTCGAGCAGCTCGGCGCGGTCGGCCTCGCCCGCGGCGAACGCCTGCCGGACGCGGGCCTTCTCCTTGTTCGGCAGGCCCGAGGTCATCGGACCGGCGGGTGCGAGCAGCACCGGCAGGTGCCCGAACGACAGCGCGCCCATCACCAGCCCGGGGACGATCTTGTCGCAGACCCCGAGCAGCACCGCGGCGTCGAACATGTCGTGGCTCAGCGCGACGGCGGTGGACAGGGCGATGACGTCGCGGGAGAACAGCGACAGCTCCATGCCGGCGCGGCCCTGGGTGATGCCGTCGCACATGGCGGGGACCCCGCCGGCGACCTGGGCGATCCCGCCCGCGGCACGGGCCGCGGCCTTGATCCGCCCGGGGTAGGTCTCGAACGGCTGGTGGGCCGAGAGCATGTCGTTGTAGGCGGTGACGATGCCGATGTTGCGGGCGGGCGACGCGGTGAGGGTCAGCTTGTCCGGCCCGCACGCGGCGACCGCGTGGGCGAGGTTGGCGCAGCCGAGGTCGGCGCGGCCGGGGCCGGCGGCGGGCCC
>NZ_WWFY01001211.1:0-9426 GCF_009864975.1 Pseudonocardia sp. SID8383 | reverse complement strand
TCGCGCTCGCCGCGGCGGGCCCGCGGGCCGCGGGCGGCACCGCGGTGGTCACCCTCGAACCGTGCAACCACACCGGCCGCACCCCGCCGTGCGTGGAAGGTCTCCTGGAGGCGGGTATCGCCCGCGTGCACGCCGCGGTCGCCGACCCGAACCCCGTCGCCGCGGGCGGTCTGGACCGGCTGCGCGCCGCCGGAGTAGATGTGACACTCGGCACGCTCGCCGACGAGGTCGCGCTCGGTCCGCTGCGCGGCTGGCTGCACCGCACGCGCACCGGACGCCCCCACGTGACCTGGAAGGTCGCCACCACGCTCGACGGCCGCGTCGCCGCCGCCGACGGCACCAGCCGCTGGATCACCGGCCCGGCCGCGCGCGGCACGGTGCATGACCTGCGCCGCAGGATGGACGCGATCGTCGCGGGCACGGGTACCGTCCTGTCCGACGACCCGGCGCTGACCGCCCGCCGGCCCGACGGCACCTTGTTCTCCCACCAGTCCCTGCGGGTGGTGGTGGGACACCGCGACGTCCCGCCCGGCGCCCGGCTGGCCCGGACCGACGAAGCCGGCACCGCCGACGTGCTCCACCTCCGCACCCGCGATCCGGGGGAGGTGCTCGCCGAGCTCAGCCACCGGACCGTGGTGGACGTGCTCCTCGAGGGCGGACCGACCCTCGCCGGTGCGTTCGTCGCCGCAGGACTCGTCGACCGGGTGCTCGTGCACCTGGCCCCGGCCCTGCTCGGCGCGGGACCGCACGCCCTCGGTGACGCGGGCGTGGTAACGATCGCCGACATCGTTCGGTTGCACGTGGACGAGATCCACCGCGTCGGCGACGACGTGGTCATCGACGCACGACCGGCATCCGGCCCGACCGGGCCGGACGTGCCGCAGTAGGAGGGACGGGCGATGTTCACCGGGATCGTGGAGGAGGTCGGCGAGGTCGTCGACGTCCGCACCGACGACGACGTCGTCGTGCTGACCGTGCGCGCGGCACTGGCCGCCGAGGTCGGGCACGGGGAGTCGGTCGCGGTGAACGGCTGTTGTCTCACCGCCGTCGTCACCGGGCAGGGCGCGGCCACGCTCACCCTGGAGCTGGTGCCCGAGACGCTGAAGCGGACCTCGCTCGGCGCCGTCGGTGCCGGGTCCGGGGTCAACCTGGAGCGCGCCGTGCCCGCCGGTGGCCGGCTCGACGGCCACATCGTGCAGGGGCACGTGGACGGCATCGGCACCGTGGTCTCCCGCACCCCCGGCGAGCGCAGCGACGAGGTCCGGTTCTCGCTGCCCGCCGAGCTCGCCCGCTACGTCGTCGAGAAGGGCTCCGTCGCCGTCGACGGTGTCTCGCTGACCGTCGCCACCGTGTACCCGGACGGGTTCGGGGTGGCGCTGATCCCGACGACCCTCGCCGAGACCACACTGGGGTCGCGCGCCCCGGGGGACCCGGTCAACCTGGAGGTCGACGTGATCGCCAAGTACGTGGAACGCATGACCGCGGGGTACCTGCAGGGGCCCGGGTCCGGACAGGAAGGGGTCGCCCGGTGAGCGAGCCGTTGACGTCGCCGGTCACTCCGGCAGGCCAGGGGTCGGGCAAGTTGCCGGACGCCCCGCACACCGCGATGTCCCCCTCGGAGCGGGCCGAGCGCTTCGCCCAGATCGAGAAGGCCATCGCCGACATCGCCGAGGGCAAGCCGGTCGTCGTGATGGACGACGAGGACCGCGAGAACGAGGGCGACCTGATCTTCGCCGCGTCGAAGGCGACCGCGGAGCTGCTGGCGTTCACCGTCCGCTACACCTCCGGCTACGTCTGCGTGGCCATCACCGGTGAGGCCTGCGAGCGGCTCGACCTGCCGCCGATGCACCACACCAACCGCGACTCCTTCCGCACCGCGTACACGGTCACAGTGGACGCGAAGGAGGGCGTCACCACCGGCATCTCCGCCCAGGACCGTGCGCACACGATCCGCACGCTCGCGGACCCGGGGACCGACCGGCACGACCTGGTCCGGCCCGGGCACGTCGTGCCGCTGCAGGCCCGTGAAGGCGGGGTGCTGCGCCGTCCCGGGCACACCGAGGCCGCGGTCGACCTCGCCCGGATGGCGGGCCTGCCCGCCGCCGGCGCGCTGTGCGAGATCGTCTCGGAGAAGAACACCGGAGAGATGGCCCGCGGCGAGGAACTCGGCGTGTTCGCCGCCGACCACGACCTCACGCTGATCACCATCGCCGACCTCATCGCCTACCGGCGCCGCTACGAGAAGCACGTCGAGCGGGTAGCTACCGCGCGGATCCCCACCGGCCACGGTGACTTCCTCGCGCACGGCTACGACTGCACCCTCGACGGTACCGAGCACATCGCCATGGTGATGGGCGACGTCGCCACCCCCGCCGACGACGGCGAGGACGTGCTCGTCCGGGTGCACTCCGAGTGCCTCACCGGAGACGTCCTCGGCTCGCTGCGCTGCGACTGCGGCCCCCAGCTCGACGCGGCCCTGGAGGCCGTCGCCAAGGAGGGCCGCGGCGTCGTGCTCTACATGCGTGGACACGAGGGCCGGGGGATCGGCCTGCTGCACAAGCTGCAGGCCTACCAGCTCCAGGAGGCCGGCGCCGACACCGTCGACGCCAACCTCGCGATGGGGCTGCCCGCCGACGCCCGGGACTACGGCATCGGCGCCCAGATCCTCGCCGACCTCGGCGTGAAGTCGATGCGGCTGCTCACCAACAACCCGGACAAGCGCGCCGGGCTGGAGGGCTACGGGCTGCGCGTCGTCGGTCGCGAGCCGATGCCGGTGCGCGCGACCCCGCAGAACCTGCGCTACCTGCGGACCAAGCGCGACCGGATGGGCCACGACCTGCCCGACCTCGGCGAGGTCGCCGACCCGGCGCTCTGACCCGGCCGCGCACCGCGCACCGGGAGACCCCGTGGCGCGGCGCGCGGGCCGAGAGGCGAGAATCGGCCCATGAGCGGTGAGGGCCGGCCCTCCGGGGCCACGCAGCTGGACGCGAGCGGACTGCGGGTCGGGGTGGTGGCGGCCCGCTGGCACGCCGAGATCGTGGACCGGTTGCTGGAACGGGCCGTCGCCACGGCTCGGGAGGCCGGTGCCGAGCCCACCGTCGTGCGGGTGCCCGGCACCGTCGAGCTGCCGGTCGTCGCCCAGGAGCTGGCCCGTGGCCACGACGCCGTCGTCGCGCTCGGTGTCGTCGTCCGCGGCGGCACCCCGCACTTCGAGTACGTCTGCGACGCCGTCACCGCGGGCCTCACCCGCGTGGCGCTCGACGAGTCGACCCCGGTCGGCAACGGCGTGCTCACCACGGACACGGTGGACCAGGCGATCGACCGCTCCGGCGCGCCGGGCGCGGCCGAGGACAAGGGGACCGAGGCCTGCATCGCCGCACTCGAATCGGCGCTGGCGCTGCGCGACCTGCGCGCCGGCGTCCCGACCCGCCCGTGACCCCGACCCGGGTCAGCACAGGGAGACTCCAGTGACCGAGCAGCCGACCGACTCCACCGCCCCCGCCGCCCCGGTGGCGCAGACCCGGACCGGACCCGGACCGGACGCGGTGACCCTGCGCCCGCGGGTCATCCGCTGGACCGCCTGGCTCAGCGCCGCCGGCGTGATGGTGTTCTTCTTCATCGCGGCCTACTTCATGCCCGCCGAGGACACCGGGGTGATCTTCCAGCCGGCCGACCAGGTCGCGATGATGGTCATCGGGGCGTTCGTCGCCGGCGGGCTGCTGCTCATGGCCCGCCCCCGGGTGCGCGCCGACAGCCACGGCATCGAGGTCCGCAACGTCATCACCGCCCGGTGGTACGACTGGGCCGACGTGCACGGCGTCTCGTTCCCCGACGGCGCCGCCTCGGCCCGCCTGGAGCTTCCCGACGACGAGTACCAGTCGGTGCTCGCCGTGCAGGCCGTCGACCGCGGGCTGGCCGTGCGCCACGTCCGGACCCTGCGCACCCTGCACCGCGCCGCCGTCCTGGGGGAGTAGGCCGGCTCAGGCGCCGATGCCCGGCGCCCCGGCCCGGCGGTCCAGGACCGGGCCGCCCAGGTCGGCCCGGTCGGCCGCGGCGGCCCCGTGCCGGAAGCCGCTGCCCGACACCTGCGGGCGGCGGGCGCGGCGCAGCCTGCCGAACTCGGCGTCGTAGGCCCGGTCGACCTCGGCGCCGCGGTCGGCCAGCACCAGTTCGGTCGATGCGGCCGCCCGCCCGGTCTCGGCCTCGGTCTCGCCCAGTGCGGAGCGCTCGGCCTCGCACAGCCGCTCGTACACCCGGCCCGCGAAGCCGTAGATCCAGGACCGCCGGTAGGCCGCCACCGACTCGCCGGGGTCCGGCGGGCGGACCGCGGCCAGCGCGGCCGTGGCCTGCAGCAGCAGCGACGTGTAGAGCAGCTCCACCCGCTCCCGGTCGGAGGCGAACCCGAACACGGTGACAGCGGCGACCGAGCCGCCCCGCTGGTCGTGCATCACCCACCGGCACCGCAGCGCCGACGCCGTCCACCCCAGCAGCCGCGCCTTCGCCCCGCTGTAGGGGTTGTCGACGGTGATCCGGCTCCGGCCGATCGGGTCGGCCCGTGACGGCCCGGCGCCGGGCGCCGCCGCCAGCAGCGCCTCGTCGATCCCGTGCCGTGCCATCAGCGCGAACGCCTTGTCGGTGTAGATCTCGGCCTCGTCCGGGGTGCCGGCCCGCTCCGCCTTCGCCAGCAGCTTGCGGATCCGGTCCAGCCGGGCCCCGGGCACCTGCTCACCCGGCGCGGTGCCGATGTCGGTGCGGGGGCCGGTCTCCTGCGCGGTGCTCACGGCGGTCTCCTCGGGCTCGGTAAGGTCGAACTCGTGTTCGAGGGCGAGGTGTACCGGACCCTACCGACAGTTCCGGTGCGCTCGTGCGCGGTCCCCGGCCGACACGCGTCCCTACACCTCGTCCGGGGCCCGCGCCGAGGCCGGGGCCGGGCCGGAACCGTCGGTGCCCGCAACTACCCTGGGAGTCACCATGGCCGACCCCAGCACCTACCGTCCGGCGACCGGGACGATCCCGGAGTCGCCCGGGGTGTACCGCTTCTCCGACCCCCGTGGCCGGGTGATCTACGTCGGCAAGGCCAAGAGCCTGCGGCAGCGGCTGAACTCCTACTTCGCCGACCTGTCCGGCCTGCACCCGCGCACCCGGCAGATGGTCACCACCGCGGCGAAGGTGGAGTGGACGGTCGTCGGGACCGAGGTCGAGGCCCTCCAGCTCGAGTACAACTGGATCAAGGAGTACGACCCGCGGTTCAACGTCCGCTACCGCGACGACAAGAGCTACCCGGTGCTCGCGGTGACGATGCACGAGGAGTACCCGCGGCTGCACGTCTACCGCGGCCCGCGCCGCAAGGGCGTCCGCTACTTCGGCCCGTACGCCCACGCCTGGGCCATCCGGGAGACCCTCGACCTGCTGCTGCGGGTCTTCCCCGCGCGCACCTGCTCGACGGGGGTCTTCAAGCGGCACGGCCAGATCGGGCGGCCCTGCCTGCTGGGCTACATCGACAAGTGCTCCGCCCCCTGCGTGGGCACGGTCACCGCCGACGAGCACCGTGACATCGTCGAGAACTTCTCCGACTTCCTGTCCGGACGCACCGACCGGATGGTCCGCCAGCTCGAACGCGAGATGGCCGAGGCCTCGGAGAACCTCGAGTTCGAGCGCGCCGCCCGGCTGCGCGACGACCTCGGGGCGCTCCGCCGCGCGCTGGAGAAGCAGGCCGTCGTGCTGGGCGACGGCACCGACGCCGACGTGGTCGCCTTCGCCGAGGACGAGTTGGAGGCCGCGGTCCAGGTCTTCCACGTCCGCGGCGGCCGGGTCCGCGGCCAGCGCGGCTGGGTGATCGACAAGGTCGAGCCGACCGACACCGAGCAGCTCGTCGAGCGGTTCGTCTCCCAGTTCTACGGCGAGCAGCACGCCCTCGCGGGCGCCGCCGACGACGCGGCGCAGCCGGTGCCCAAGGAGATCCTGGTCCCGGTGCTGCCCTCCGACACGCCCGCGCTGGAGCGCTGGCTGACCGGGCTGCGCGGCTCCAAGGTGCAGATCCGGGTGCCCCAGCGCGGTGACAAGCGTGATCTGGCCGCGACCGTCGCGCGCAATGCGAAGGAGGCGTTCGCCCAGCACAAGCTGCGCCGCGCCGGGGACCTCACCGCCCGCTCGGCCGCACTGCAGGAGATCCAGGAGAACCTGGAGCTCGACCAGGCACCGCTGCGGATCGAGTGCATCGACATCAGCCACGTGCAGGGCACGAACGTGGTCGCGTCGCTGGTGGTGTTCGAGGACGGGCTGCCCCGCAAGTCCGAGTACCGCCGCTTCGAGATCCGCGACGCCGCACAAGAGGGTGACGTCGCCTCGATCGCGGAGGTGGTGCGCCGCCGGTTCCGCCGCTACCTGGCCGAGACCGCCGACGAGCCCGCGCCCACCGAGGGCTCCGGCGAGGTCGCGCCGGGTGACACCGTGCGCACCGGGATCGACCCGGAGACCGGGCGGCCCAAGAAGTTCGCCTATCCGCCGCACCTGCTCGTCGTCGACGGTGCGAAGCCGCAGGTCGACGCGGCCGCCGCCGAGCTCGCCGAACTGGGGATCACCGACGTCGCGGTGTGCGGGCTGGCCAAGCGCCTCGAGGAGGTCTGGCTGCCCCACGACACCGACCCGGTGATCCTGTCCCGGACCAGCGAGGGTCTCTACCTGCTGCAGCGGATCCGGGACGAGGCGCACCGGTTCGCCATCACCTATCACCGCCAGCGTCGTTCGCAGGGCATGACGGCGTCCGCTCTCGACGGGGTCCCCGGGCTCGGCCCGGCCCGCAAGCAGGCGCTGCTCAAGCACTTCGGGTCGGTGCGCAAGGTGCGCGCCGCCGACGTCGACGAGATCGCCGGTGTGCCCGGCTTCGGTCGCCGGACCGCCGAGTCCGTGGTCGCGGCCCTGCACGCCGGAACCGAGGGGGAGAAGGCATGACCGACGACAACGGCGAGGTGACCGCGGGCCCGGGGATCGAGGTCGCGGTGGTCAGCGGCCTGTCCGGGGCCGGGCGCAGCACCGCGGCGAAGGTCCTGGAGGACCTGGGCTGGTTCGTGGTGGACAATCTGCCGCCCGAACTCATCGCCACGATGGTCGAGCTGGGGTCGCGGGCCCGGGGCGAGGTGGCCCGGATCGCGGTGGTGATGGACGTGCGCTCCCGCGCGTTCACCGACGATCTCGGAGCCGTCATCAAGGACCTCGACGGCCGCGGCTACCGGCCGAAGCTGCTGTTCCTGGAGGCCTCCGACGCGGTGCTGGTGCGCCGCTTCGAGCAGAACCGCCGCTCGCACCCGCTGCAGGGCGCCGGGCGCATCACCGACGGCCTGGGCGCCGAGCGCGAGGTGCTGCGTCCGCTGCGCGAGGACGCCGACCTCGTCGTCGACACCTCGAACCTGTCGGTGCACGACCTGCGCACCCGGATCGAGGGCTCGTTCGCCCAGGAGAGCGCGCACGCCGCGACCCGGGTGACGGTGCTGTCGTTCGGCTACAAGTACGGGCTGCCGCTGGACTCCGACCTCGTCGTCGACGTGCGGTTCCTGCCCAACCCGCACTGGATCCCCGAGCTGCGCCCGTTCACCGGCCGCGACCGGGAGGTCAGCGACTACGTGCTGTCCCAGGAGGGCGCGGAGGAGTTCGTCGACCGCTACCTGGAGCTGCTCGACCTCGTCGGCGCCGGGTACCGGCGCGAGGGCAAGCGCTACCTGACCGTGGCCGTCGGCTGCACCGGCGGCAAGCACCGCTCGGTGGCGATCTCGGAGGAGATCGGGCGCCGGCTCGCCGACCGCGAGGGCATCCAGGTCAACGTCGAGCACCGCGACATGGGGCGCGAGTGAGCCCACGCCCACCCGAGCGCACCGGGGGACTGCGGGTGGTCGCGCTCGGCGGTGGGCACGGCCTGCACGCCACGCTGACCGCGCTGCGCCGCTGCCCGCCGGTCACCGACATCACCGCGGTGGTCACCGTGGCCGACGACGGCGGTTCCTCGGGGCGGCTGCGCCGCGAGCTCGGCCTGCTCCCGCCCGGCGACCTGCGGATGGCACTCGCGGCGCTGGCCGGCGACGACGAGCGGGGCCGCTTCTGGTCCGGGCTGGTCCAGCACCGCTTCGGCGGGACCGGCGCCCTGGCCGGGCACGCGGTGGGCAACCTGCTGCTCGCCGGGCTGCTGGAACGCGACGGCGACCCCGTGCGCGCACTGGCGACCGTCGGCGAGCTGATGGGCTGCGCCGGACGGGTCCTGCCGATGGCCCGGGTGCCGCTGGACATCGAGGCGGAGGTCGCGCTGGACGGCGTCGACGGCGCCCACCTGATCCGCGGCCAGGTCGCCGTCGCTTCCACCCCGGGCCGGGTGCGCCGGGTCTGGCTGCGGCCCGCCGACCCGCCCGCCTGCGACGAGGCCGTCCGCGCGGTGCGCGACGCCGACGTCGTGCTCCTCGGACCCGGCTCGTGGTTCACCAGCGTGCTCCCGCACCTGCTCGTGCCCGGGCTGCGCGACGCGCTGCTGGAGACCCCGGCGGCCCGGGTCGTGCTGCTCAACCTGGCCCCCGAGCCGGGGGAGACCGCCGGTTTCTCCCCCGAACAGCACCTTGAAGTACTGTCCGGGCACGCTCCCGGTCTGCGGGTGCACGCCGTCCTGGCCGACGCCGGGTCGGTGAGCCTGCCGGACCGGCTGGACGCGGCCGCCGCCGACCTGCTGGTCCCCGGCGGACGGGTGTGGCCGGCCGCCGTCGCCGACGCCCGGGCGGCGACCCCGCGGCACGACCCGGACGCACTGGCCGGGGCGCTCGCCGACGTGTTCGGCGCCCTGACCCCCGGCCGGGTCCCGGCGGAGAACGGCACGCACGACAGGCCGCAGCACGACAGCCCGCAGCGCGGAAGGAGCTCCCGATGGCCATGACCGCCACGGTGAAGGACGAGCTGAGCCGGCTCACCGTCACCAAGCAGTCGTCGCGGCGCGCGGAGGTCGCCTCGCTGCTCCGCTTCGCAGGCGGCCTGCACATCGTGGGCGGCAGAGTGGTGATCGAGGCCGAGGTCGACACCGGCTCGGTCGCCCGCAGGCTGCGCCGCGAGATCCACGAGCTCTACGGCCACACGGCCGACGCGCACGTGATCACCGCGGGCGGTCTGCGCCGCAGCGCCCGGTACGTGATCCGGGTGATCCGCGACGGTGAGGGACTCGCCCGCCAGACCGGGCTGCTCGACAACCGTGGCCGCCCGGTGCGCGGGCTGCCGCCGCCCGTGGTCTCCGGTGACCTGTCCGACGCCGAGGCCGCCTGGCGCGGCGCGTTCCTCGCGCACGGGTCGCTCACCGAGCCGGGCCGCAGCTCCGCACTGGAGGTCACCTGCCCCGGCCCCGAGGCCGCGCTGGCCCTGGTCGGCGCGGCACGCAGGCTGGGCGTCGCGGCGAAGGCCCGC
>NZ_WWFY01001210.1:0-21742 GCF_009864975.1 Pseudonocardia sp. SID8383 | reverse complement strand
GCCCGCGCCGCCGGCCGCCGCGCCGTCGCAGGTGCAGGGAGCCGCCCCGATCGCGCCGCCCGCGGGGGCGACCACCCCGGCGTCGACGATGGCCGAGCTGCTCCCCGAGGACCGTTACCTCAACCGTGAGCTGTCCTGGCTCGACTTCAACGCCCGGGTGCTGGCCCTGGCCGAGGACTCCAGCCAGCCGCTGCTGGAGCGCGCGAAGTTCCTCGCGATCTTCGCCTCCAACCTCGACGAGTTCTACATGGTCCGGGTCGCGGGTCTGAAGCGCCGCGACGAGACCGGCCTGTCCGTGCGCAGCGCCGACGGCCTGACCCCCCGCCAGCAGCTGGCCCGGATCACCGAGCGGAGCCGCGCGCTGTCGCGGGCGCACGCCGAGGTGTTCATGGACGAGCTGCTCCCCGAGCTCGACGCGGCCGGCGTCCACCTGCGCAGCTGGGAGGACCTGACCGACGCCGAGCGCCTGCGGCTGTCGGACTACTTCACCGAGACGGTGTTCCCGGTGCTCACCCCGCTCGCGGTGGACCCGGCGCACCCGTTCCCCTACATCTCCGGGCTGTCGCTCAACCTCGCGGTGACCGTCCGCGACCCCGAGGGCCGGACCGAGCGGTTCGCCCGGGTCAAGGTACCGAACAACGTGCCGCGGCTGGTGTCGGTCGACCCGCCGGACACCGACACCCGCGCCGGGAACCGGCAGTGCACGTTCCTGCCGATCGAGGACCTGATCTCCGCGCACCTCGGGGACCTGTTCAACGGCATGGAGGTCACCGAGGTCCACCCGTTCCGCGTCACCCGCAACGCCGACCTCGAGGTCGAGGAGGACCGCGACGAGGACCTCCTGCAGGCCCTGGAGCGCGAGCTGGCCCGGCGCCGGTTCGGTCCGCCGGTCCGCCTCGAGGTGCTCGACACGATGTCCGAGCACGTGCTGGAGCTGCTGCTGCGCGAGCTCGACGTCGACCCGAACGACGTCGTCACCGTCCCCGGGCTGCTCGACCTCACCGGCCTGTGGCAGGTGCACGGGGTCAACCGCCCCGACCTGAAGGACGAGCCGTTCCGCCCCGCCACGCACCCCGCGTTCGCGGAGCGGGAGACCCCGCGCAGCGTGTTCGCGACCCTGCGCGAGGGCGACGTGCTGGTGCACCACCCCTACGACTCGTTCTCGACGTCGGTGCAGCGCTTCATCGAGCAGGCCGCGGCCGACCCGAACGTGCTCGCGATCAAGCAGACCCTCTACCGCACCTCCGGCGACTCCCCGATCGTCAACGCCCTGATCGACGCCGCCGAGGCGGGCAAGCAGGTCGTCGCCCTGGTCGAGATCAAGGCCCGGTTCGACGAGCAGGCCAACATCCGCTGGGCACGCGAGCTGGAGAAGGCCGGCGTGCACGTCGTCTACGGCCTGGTGGGGCTCAAGACGCACTGCAAGACCTGCCTGGTCGTCCGCCAGGAGGGGTCGGAGATCCGCCGCTACTGCCACATCGGCACCGGCAACTACAACCCGAAGACCGCGCGGCTCTACGAGGACGTCGGCGTGCTCACCGCCGACCCGACCATCGGCGCGGACCTCACCGACCTGTTCAACTCCCTCACCGGCTACTCGCGGCAGACCTCCTACCGGAGCCTGCTCGTCGCGCCGTACGGGATCCGCCGCGGCATCGTCCGCCGCATCGACGACGAGATCGAGGCGCACCTGTCCGGCGAGTCCGGCGCGCGGGTGCAGATCAAGGCGAACTCACTGGTCGACGAGGCCATCATCGACGCCTGCTACCGGGCGTCGCAGGCGGGCGTGCCGGTCGACATCGTGGTGCGCGGCATCTGCGCGATCGTCCCCGGCCGACCCGGGCTGAGCGAGAACATCACCGTCCGGTCGATCCTCGGGCCGTTCCTGGAGCACTCCCGGGTGCTGCACTTCGGCTCGGCCGACGAGTACTGGATCGGCTCGGCGGACATGATGCACCGCAACCTGGACCGCCGGGTCGAGGTCATGCTGCGGGTCGCCGACCCGAAGCTGGCCGACCAGCTCGGCGCGATGTTCGACTCCTGCCTGGACCCGGCGACGCGCTGCTGGACGCTCGGGCCGGACGGGACCTGGTCGCCGTCGCCCGCGCCGGGCTCGGAGAACATCCGGGTCCGCGACCACCAGGTCGAGATGATGAACTCCCGCCGCGGCAGCAGCGAGGACTGATGCTGTCCGCACAGCTCCGGACCGACGGCGCCGAGGTCGACCCGGCGGGGATCGCCGACGTCGTCGCGGCCGGGACGGTGCCGTGGCGCCGCGCGGACGACGGCACCGTCGAGGTGGCCCTGGTCCACCGCCCCCGCTACGACGACTGGTCCTGGCCCAAGGGACACCAGGACCCGGGCGAGGCGCTGACCCTGACCGCGCTGCGCGAGACCGCCGAGGAGGCACACCTGGGGTGCCGCCTCGGCGCCCGGCTCGGCCACACCGCGTACGCCGTGCCCGGCAAGGGCCACAAGGTCGTGCACTACTGGGCCGCCGAGGCCGTCCGCGACCACGGCTTCTCCGTCACCGACGAGACCGACGACCTGCGCTGGCTGCCCCGCGACGAGGCCGCCGCGCTCCTCACCCGCCCGACCGACGCCGACCTGCTGGACCGGCTCGGCCGGGTGGGGCCGCCGTCGTCGACGGTGGTGCTCGTGCGGCACGCCAAGGCGGGGAGCCGGACCGCCTGGGAGGGCGACGACGACCTGCGCCCCCTGTCCGGTACCGGGTTCACCCAGGCCGACCGGCTCGCGGACTTCCTCGACCGCTTCGGCCCGGACCGGCTCGCGACCGCCCCGCCGTTGCGCTGCGGCCAGACGATCGAGCCGTACGCCCACGCGTCCGGCGCGGGCGAACCAGACGTGGAGCCGCTGCTCGGCGAGCACGGCTACTGGGTCTCCCCCGTCGACGGCCTGGCCCGCTTCCGCACCCTCGCGGCGCAGCCCGGCGTGACGCTGCTGTGCAGCCAGGGCGGGGTCATCCCGGACGTCGTCGGGCACCTGCTCGCCGCCGCGGGCCGGTCCCCCGACCCCGACCTGCCCTCGCACAAGGCCAGCACCTGGGTCCTGGGCTTCGGCGACGACGGCGCCCTGCTGTCGGCCGACTACTACCGCCGCCCGCCCTCCTGACCCGCCTCGCCGCTCAGCGCCTCCCTTCCCCGCTCCCTGCCGCGCCCACCGACCCGCCCGCGCCGCACCTCGGACGCCGTCCGCACACCACTCCGCGGGCCTGTCGTTCCGTGTACTCGTCGCTTTCGCGCGCAGCCACTCCCCGCGCCCCGCACCCGCCGTCCCCGGCCCCGGCCCCGGCCCCGGCCCCGGCCCCGGTCCGATCGTCGATCAGTACCTGAGAGCTGTTCGGCCCCGGGTCGGCAGCACTGGTGCACTGATCGACCGGAGCCGTGGCGGTGTGCCCTCCTCTGCGGCGGCGTGTGCGACTGCGAACGGACGCACCGGTTCGGGCCCGCCAGGCACGGACCGGGGTGCAGGGTGCGCGGGTGGAGGAGCCGTTCCGGGGGTCGGAGGCCGTCGCGCGCGGGATCGTCACGCCGGCGCGGCTGCGCGGGCCACGGTTCGTGCGTCTGTTCCCCGACGTGTACGTGTCCGCCGCGGCCCCCGTGACGCCGGTGCTCCGGGCCCGGGCGGCATCGGTCTACGCCGGACCCCGGGGCGCGGCATCGGCCTACTCGGCGGCCGAGATCCTGCGCGCGTCCTGCGGGCCGTGGACGGCGCCCGCCGAGCTCGTCGCGCCACGGCGGATCCGGCCCCGCCCGGACCTGCTCGCCCACCAGGGCGTCCCGCTCGAACCCGGTCTCTGCGACGGCGTCCGGGTCACCTCACCCCGCGCCACGGCGTGGGAGCTGTGCCGGCGGCTCGAGCTCGTCGACGCCGTCGTCGCCCTCGACGCACTCGCCGCCCGGAGACGGGATCGGCCGGTGTTCGTACCGGTACAGGGCACACCGGCACCCGAGCAGCGGAGACTGTCCAGGATGACGGCGCCGTGCCCCGGCTTCGACCCCGCCGACCTCCTGGTCCTGCGGTCGCTGTACCCCCACGTGCGGGGCTCGGCCCGGCTGGACCGGGTCGTCGCACTCGCCGACCCCCGGGCGGAGTCCCCACCCGAGACCCGGCTACGGCTGTTGCTCGTGCTCTCCGGGCTCCCGGTCCCGCAGGTCCAGTTCCCGTTGTACGACGCCCGCGGCCACCCCTGGGCGCGTTTCGACCTCGCCTACCCCGACGCCCTGCTCGCGATCGAGTACGACGGCGCCCACCACGACGACCCGCTCGACCGCATCCGCGACACCCGCACCGCGGCGCTGGGATGGCAGACCCTCCGGATTACCGCCGACGGCCTCACCCGCAACGCCCGCCGCACCGTCGGGACGGTCCGCGCCCTGCTCGCCCAACGGACCCACCTCACCTCGCCCTGACCCGCACCGGCGCGGCGTCCCGGGCCCCACTCGACGCCGCCCCCCGCTCTCGTCCACGTCCCCCCGTCGATCAGTACGTGAGCGTCGCTGCGTTCCGGTCGGACAGCAGTCACGTACTGATCGACGTGCGAGGGGCTCGGACGGCGCGGCGCGCCCCTGGGGAGGCAGCCCAGAGCGGGCAGTCCAGCGAGGCGCGGCCCTACGCCCGCCGCGCTCGGCGGGCCGCACCGAGCCAGGGTGCACACCGGGACGAGGACCGTCGATCAGTACCTGAGCGCTGTCCACCTCCGCTCGAACAGCAGTCATGTACTGATCGACGCACTCGTGGACGGCGATGGGCGGCGAGCACAGGACGGCGTAGCAGGGAGGGAGAGGGGGCGCGGGGCGGCACGGGCGCGGGGAGGCGCGGCACCGCGGGGCAGGGCAGGCCACGGCGGCGCGGTGGCGCGGCTACTTCTCCGCAGCGGCCTTCCGTCGGGCCGGCTTCTTCGCCGAGGCGGCCCCCTTCTTCGGGGCAGCCGCCTTCTTCGCCGGAGCGGCCGCGGCGGCCGGAGCGGCCGCGGTGTCCGGCGGGATCGTCGTGCGGGTCGCGGTGCTGCGACCGGTGCCCGTCGCGGCTCGCTCGGTACGGCGGGGGGCGCTGGTCGCGTTCGCGGCGGCGGCCTCGCTGGCGGCCACCCGCTCCTTGAAGGCGGCGCCGGGCCGGAACGACGGCACCACGGTCTCCCCGACGGGCACCGTCTCCCCGGTCCGCGGATTGCGGGCGGTGCGCGGGGCGCGTCGTCGCGGCTCGAACACCCCGAACCCGGTCAGGGTGACGGTCTCACCGCGGCCGACGGCGTCCACGATCACCTCGACCATCGCGTCGACGGCCGACGTGGCGGCACGACGGTCTCCGAGCCGGGCGGTCAGCGCATCGACGAGCTGAGCCTTGTTCATGGTCACGAAAGGTAAGGCTGCGCCCCTGCCGCGCACCAGATCCCGACGCGAGTCCAGGTCGCATACCGTCCATCAGTACAGGTCCGAACGGGTGATCACCACGACATCTGTCGGAGCATGGTGACCACCCGTGTTCGGGTCAGGCCAGAGTGCGTGGCATCCGGGCGGGCCGGGTGCCCTCGAACGCGGTGATGTCGGCCTCGTGCCGCAGGGTGAGTCCGATGTCGTCGAGACCCTCCCGCAGCCGCCACCGGGCGTAGTCGTCGATCTCGAACGGCACGGTCAGGTCGCCGGCCTGCACGGTCTTCTCACCCAGGTCCACGGTGATCTCCGTGCCGGGCTCGGTCTCGAGCTTCTTCCAGATCAGCTCGACGTCGGGCTGGGCGACCTCGGCGGCCACCAACCCCGCCTTCGCCGAGTTGCCACGGAAGATGTCGGCGAACCGCGACGAGATGACGACCCGGAAGCCGTAGTCCATCAACGCCCAGACCGCGTGCTCACGCGAGGAGCCGGTGCCGAAGTCCGGACCCGCGACGAGCACCGACCCCCGGTCGAAGGGCTCGTTGTTGAGCACGAAGGACGGGTCGTCGCGCCAGGCGGAGAACAGGCCGTCCTCGAAGCCGGTGCGGGTGACCCGCTTGAGGTAGACGGCCGGGATGATCTGGTCGGTGTCCACGTTGGACCAGCGCAGCGGCACGCCGATCCCGGTGTGGGTGTCGAACTTCTCCATCAGTCCAGGTCCTCCGGGCTGCTCAGCGTGCCGCGCACGGCGGTCGCGGCGGCGACCAGCGGCGACACCAGGTGGGTACGGCCGCCCTTGCCCTGCCGCCCCTCGAAGTTGCGGTTCGAGGTGGACGCGCAGCGCTCACCGGGCGCGAGCTGGTCGGGGTTCATCCCCAGGCACATCGAACAGCCCGCGGAGCGCCACTCGGCGCCCGCGGAGGTGAAGACCTTGTCCAGGCCCTCGTCCTCGGCCTGGAAGCGCACCCGCATCGACCCCGGAACGACGAGCATCCGCACGCCCTTCGCGACCGAGCGCCCGTCGAGCACCTCCGCGACCGAGCGCAGGTCCTCGATCCGGCCGTTGGTGCAGGAGCCGACGAACACCGCGTCGACGGGCACCTCCCGCAGCGGGGTCCCACCGGTGAGGCCCATGTAGGACAGCGCCTTCTCCACGGCGGCGCGCTCGCCGTCGTCGGAGATGGCGGCCGGGTCGGGCACGGACCCGCCCAGCGGCAGACCCTGACCGGGGTTGGTGCCCCAGGTGACGAACGGGGTGAGCTCGTCGGCGTCGATCCGCACGACCCGGTCGAACTCGGCGCCGTCGTCGGTGCGCAGGGACCGCCAGTCGGCGACGGCGGCGTCCCAGTCGTCGCCGGCCGGGGCGTGGTCGCGGCCCTTGAGGTAGGCGAAGGTCGTCTCGTCCGGGGCGATCATGCCCGCACGGGCACCGGCCTCGATCGACATGTTGCAGATCGTCATCCGGGCCTCCATCGAGAGGTTCTCGATGACGTTGCCCCGGTACTCCAGCACGTGGCCCTGCCCGCCGCCGGTCCCGATCCGCGCGATCACGGCGAGGATGACGTCCTTGGAGGTGACGCCCGGGCGCAGCGTGCCGTCGGCGCTGGTCACCTCGATCGCCATCGTCCGGAACGGCTTGAGCGGCAGCGTCTGGGTGGCGAGCACGTGCTCGACCTCGGAGGTGCCGATGCCGAACGCCATCGCGCCGAACGCGCCGTGGGTGGAGGTGTGGGAGTCCCCGCAGACCACCGTGGTGCCCGGCTGGGTCAGCCCCAGCTGCGGTCCGACCACGTGCACGATCCCCTGCTCGGGGTCGTTCATCGGGTGCAGGCGGACGCCGAACTCCTCGCAGTTGCGACGTAGGGTCTCCACCTGGGTCCGCGAGACCTCGTCCGCGATCGGGGCGAGGACGTCGAGGGTCGGGACGTTGTGGTCCTCGGTGGCGATGGTGAGGTCCGGACGGCGCACCGGACGGCCCGCGAGCCGGAGCCCGTCGAACGCCTGCGGGCTCGTGACCTCGTGCACCAGGTGCAGGTCGATGTAGAGCAGGTCGGGCTCGTCGCCCTCGCCCTTGCGGACGAGGTGCCGGTCCCAGACCTTCTCGGCCAGCGTGCGCGGCTTCTCTGCGGTGGTCACGCCCGCCTCCTCTGTGATCTGATCGCGGTGGACTTCCCAGATCGTGGGAAGTTAGTATCGGAACGTGGGACAGTCTAGCGGGATCGGCGTGCTCGACAAGGCCGTGGGGGTTCTCCGGGCGACGGCGGAGGGGCCGTGCGGCCTGGCGGAGCTCTGTGAGCGCACCGGCCTGCCCCGGGCCACGGCCCACCGGCTCGCCGTCGGGCTCGAGGCGCACGGGATGCTGCTGCGCACACCGGACGGGCGCTGGCATCCGGGCCCGACCCTCGGCCAGCTCGCGGGCGGGCGGCCGGACCCGCTGCTCGACGCCGCGGCCGCCGTCCTGCCCCGGCTGCGTGACATCACCGGCGAGAGCGTCCAGCTCTACCGGCGCGACGGGATCCACCGGATCTGCATCGCGCACGCCGAGCCGCCGTCCGGCCTGCGGGACACCGTGCCCGTCGGGTCCCGGCTGCCGATGACCGCGGGCTCCGGGGCGAAGGTGCTCGCCGCCTGGTGCGACCCGGCCACGCAGCGCCTCGTCCTCGCCGACGCGAGCTTCTCCGAGCGCGTGCTCGTCGACGTCCGCCGCCGCGGCTGGGCACAGAGCGTCGCCGAACGTGAGGCCGGGGTGGCGTCGGTGTCGGCCCCGGTGCGCGACGCGGCGGGCCAGGTCGTCGCCGCCGTCTCGGTGTCCGGACCGGTGGACCGGATCGGGCGCCGTCCCGGGGTCCGCTGGGCCGCCGACCTGCTCGCCGCGGCGGACGCGTTGCAGCACCGGCTCACCTGATCGGCTCCTGCCTGCCGTACCGACGCGACTGAGGTGACGGTTCCGGGCTCCACTACCGTGTGGAGGTCCGGCACCGGGCCGGACCCTTCGGACATGGTCGGCACACCGGGGAGACGATGGGTTACCTGCTGGGCATCGACGTCGGCACCACCCGCACCGCGGCTGCGGTCATCGGCTCCGGCACCGTCGAGATGGTCACCCTCGGTGACCACTCGGTCGACATCCCGTCCGTGGTCTACGTGGCGCCCGACGGCGGTCTGCTGTTCGGCGAGGCCGCCGAGCGCCGCGCGCTGACCGAGCCGGACCGCGTCGCCCGCGAGTTCAAGCGGCGCATCGGCGACCCCACGCCGATCCCGCTGGGCGAGCGGTCCTTCGCCCCCGAGCAGCTGTCCGCGCTGCTGGCCGAGCACGTCGTCGACGTCGTCGCGCGCACCGAGGGCGGCGCGCCCGAGCGCATCGCGGTGACCCACCCGGCGTCCTGGGGCACGCACAAGTGCGACCTGTTCGCCGCGGCCCTCGCCGAGCGCGGCCTGACCGTCACCTTCCTCACCGAGCCGCAGGCCGCCGCGCTGCACTACGCGACGAGCGAGCGGGTCGAGCCCGGCGCGACCGTCGCCGTCTACGACCTGGGCGGCGGGACCTTCGACGCCGCCGTCGTGCGCAAGGAGGCCGCGGGCGGCGGGTTCACGCTGCTCGGCAGGCCCGAGGGCGTCGAGCAGCTCGGTGGCGCCGACTTCGACCAGGCCGTCGTCGACCACGTGCGCGACGCCGTCCCGGCCGCCTTCGAGGGGCTCGACGACACCGACCCGAACGTCCTGTCCGCGATGGCCCGGCTGCGCCGCGACTGCCGCGAGGCCAAGGAGGGCCTGTCAGCGGACACCGAGGTCTCGATCCCGGTGTGGCTCGGCGAGGTCCGCACGACGGTGCGCCTGCACCGCAGCGACTTCGAGGAGCGCATCCGGCCCCGGCTGGAGGAGTCGGTCGAGGCGCTGCAGCGGGCGATCGCCTCGGCCGGGCTGGCCGCGTCCGGGCCGTCGGTGGTACTGCTCGTGGGCGGGTCCTCGCGGGTCCCGCTGGTCGCCGAGCTCGTCTCCACCGGGCTCGGGCGTCCCGTACAGGTCGACGCGGACCCGAAGAACACCATCGCGAAGGGCGCCGTCGTCGCGCTCGGGCCGGCCGACCCGGTTCCCGGCACCGGCTCGGGCGGGTTCGGCGCGGTGGCGGCGAGCGGCGGTCCCGCGCTCGCCCCCGACCCCGGCCCGCTGCCCTGGGAGAACCCGGACCCGGTCACCGATCGGATGCCGACCGGCGGCACGACCCAGCTCGACGGCGACCGCACCGCCTACCTCGAGGGCGCCCGCGCCGACCCGCCCACCGACCGCATCCCTGTCGTGCCGCCGATGGGCTACGACCAGACCGCCGTGCACGGCTACGGCGGGTACGGCGGCTACGACGACGGGGAGACCACCGTCGCCCCCGGGCCCGCACCCGTCCGCCGCTCCCCCGCGCTGCTCATCGGCGCCGGCGGGGTCGTCGCGGCGCTGGCCGTGCTCGGCACGGTGTTCTTCTGGCCGCAGGACCGCACGATCAGCAATGCGACCCCCGAGCTGCCGGCGATCCCGACGACGACCCAGGCCCCGCCCCCGACGACCGTCGAGCAGGAGCCGGTGCGCGAGCCGGAACGGACCCGGGACCGGCCGACCGAGGTCGCCCCGACGACGACCGACGCCCCGGCCCCCGCTCCGCCACCGGTGGTGACCACGACGCCGCGGCCGCCGGATCCGTCGACACCGCCGCCGGACCCGGAGCCGTCGACCAGCCCGTCTTCTCCATCGACTGCTCCGTCGACGCCCTCGAACGAGAACAATCGACCGGCCCCCTGAACCGACCGTGGGCGCGTTCCGTGCCCGACGGTCTCCCGGGAGACGGCCCCGCCCCGCCCATGCTCAGCCCCACTCTGAGCCCTCGGATCCCGGGCCCGGAGTCGATCGGCCTCCGCTCGTCGGCAGCGCTGCCCGACTCCGGTGCCCGAGGTGCATTCCGGTAGCGCTCTGCCCAGCTAGTGAGGCCCTGGGAGCACCGGGGATGTTGTGCACCGTGCAGAGAACGACCCCGGACACGACGAAGGCCCCGCTCCGTGGAGCGGGGCCTTCGTGGAGTAGTCCCGACGGGATTTGAACCCGCGCTACCGCCTTGAGAGGGCGGCGTCCTAGGCCGCTAGACGACGGGACCAGGACATTCGGCTCGATCTCGATTGCGGACCCCCTGCGCGGGAGTCCGTGGTAGTCCCGACGGGATTTGAACCCGCGCTACCGCCTTGAGAGGGCGGCGTCCTAGGCCGCTAGACGACGGGACCTTGGACGAGACCGTGCCGATTGTCAGAAATCATCATTCCGAGGAAGTCGTGATTTCCGCTGGGGTACCAGGACTCGAACCTAGACTAACTGAACCAGAATCAGTCGTGCTGCCAATTACACCATACCCCATCGAAAAGCGGGCCCCGTTCCGGAGCGAGGCCCGCTCTCCGTTGATGTAGGTACTCTAACCCATGCCCTGGGAGCGTCTGACACCGGCCCCCAGGCGGGCGAGCGACCGCTCGCGGCCCAGTAGCTCCATGCTCTCGTAGAGTGGCGGGGACACCGTGCGGCCGCTGATGGCGACGCGGACAGGCGCGAACGCCTTCCGCGGCTTGAGCTCCAGACCGTCCACGAGCGAGGTCTTGAGCGACTCCTCGATCGCGGCGGCCGACCACTCCGGCAGGTCCGTGAGCCCGGCGACGGCGGCCTCCAGCACCGGGGCCGCGTCGGCGCCCAAATTCTTCGCGGCGGCGTCGTCGTCGGGGGTGAAGGTGTCCTCGTCGCGGAAGAGGAAGGCCAGCATCCGGGCCGCGTCGGACAACACCTGGCTGCGCTCCTGCACCAGCGGCGCGGCGGCGGCGAGCACCGAGCGGTCGGGGTCGGTGATCCCCTCGGCGGCGAGATGGGGCACGACGCGCTCGGCGAAGTCGTCGGGGGCGAGCAGGCGCAGGTGTGCGGCGTTGATCGCCTCGGCCTTCTTCAGGTCGAAGCGGGCGGCGTTGCTCGACACCCGGGAGACGTCGAAGGCGGCGACCATCTCGTCGAGGGAGAACACGTCGCGGTCCTCGGCGATCGACCAGCCGAGCAGCGCGAGGTAGTTGAGCAGTCCCTCCGGCACGAATCCGCGTTCACGGTAGTGGAACAGGTTCGACTGCGGGTCCCGCTTGGACAGCTTGCGGTTGCCCTCACCGGTGACCAGCGGGAGGTGGGCGTAGGTGAAGGGGCCGTGGCCGATGCCGACCCGGGCCAGCGCCTCCAGCAGCGCGATCTGCCGCGGTGTGGACGCCAGCAGGTCCTCCCCGCGCAGGACGTGCGTGATCTTCATCAGCGCGTCGTCGACCGGGTTGGTCAGCGGGTAGAGCGGGGTGCCGTCGCCGCGGGCCAGCACGAAGTCGGGCACCTGCCCGGCCCGGAACGTGATCTCGCCGCGGACGAGGTCGGTGAAGGTGATGTCGTGGTCGGGCATGCGCAGCCGGTAGACCGGGGCACGACCCTCGGCCCGGAACGCGGCGCGCTGGTCCTCGGTGAGGTCGCGGTCGGCGTTGTCGTAGCCGAGCTTGGGGTCGCGGCCCGCGGCGCGGTGCCGGGCCTCGATCTCCTCGGCGCTGGAGAACGACTCGTAGACCTCGCCGGCGTCGATCAGCCGGCGCAGGGCGTCGGCGTAGACCTCGCCGCGTTCGCTCTGCCGGTACGGCCCGTGCGGGCCGCCCTTCTCGACGCCCTCGTCCCAGTCGAGGCCGAGCCACTCCAGCGCGTCGAGCAGGGCCCGGTAGGACTCGTCGGAGTCGCGGGAGGCGTCGGTGTCCTCGATCCGGAACACCAGGGCCCCGCCGTGGTGGCGGGCGTGGGCCCAGTTGAACAGGGCGGTGCGGATGAGGCCGACGTGCGGGGTACCGGTGGGCGACGGGGAGAACCGCACCCGGACCTGGGCTGGAGTACTCATGGTCGGTCCAGCGTATCGACCCCGTACGGAGGGGTGGTGCACGCGGGCGCCGGATGGACCATGGTGGACGGCAGTCGCGACGCACCGGAGCGTCGCGGGACGAGGCGAGGAGGAACCCCGTGTTCCAGCTGACCGCTCTGTACAACCACCCCGAGGACGCCGCCGCGTTCGACCGGCACTACGACACCGTGCACGCCCCGCTGGCGAAGAAGATCCCCGGCGTGCAGCGGTTCACCGTCTCCCGGCCCGCGCCGGGACCGGACGGGGCGCAGCCGCCGTACCACCTCGTGGCGGTGCTGGAGTTCCCCGACGCGGCGGCGTTCCAGTCCGGGATGGGCGGCACCGAGGGACAGGCCGCCGTGGCCGACCTCGACAACTTCGCCGGCGCCGGGGTGACCCTGCTGACCGGTCCGTCGAACCAGGTCTGACCCGCCCGCACACGACGACGGGGTGGCCCCGGAGATCCGGTGCCACCCCGTCGGCGTGTGCGTGGGTCAGTTGGTGGCGACCTCGCGGCTCGACACGAGCGCGGCGAGCCGGTCCCCGATCGACGAGGTGTTGCCCGTCGCCGCGTGGTCCCGGGTGGCCAGGTCGAACGCGACCGCGGCCTCGATGCGCCGGGCCGAGTCGCGATGGCCCATGTGGTCGAGCAGCAACGCGACCGACAACACGGCGGCGGTCGGGTCGGCGATGCCCTGGCCCGCGATGTCCGGGGCGGAGCCGTGCACCGGCTCGAACATCGAGGGGTTGGTACGGCTGGCGTCGATGTTGCCGCTGGCCGCCAGGCCGATGCCGCCGGTGACCGCCGCCGCGAGGTCGGTGAGGATGTCGCCGAACAGGTTGTCGGTGACGATCACGTCGTACCGGCCCGGGTCGGTGACCAGGTGGATCGTGGTCGAGTCGACGTGCTGGTAGGCCACCGAGACCTCGGGGTACTCCAACGACACCTCCTCGACGATCCGCGACCACAGCGCACCGGCGAAGGCCAGGACGTTGGTCTTGTGGACCAGCGTCAGGTGCTTCTTCGGCCGCCGCTGGGCGCGGGCGAACGCGTCGCGCACGACGCGGTCGATGCCGAAGGCGGTGTTCTGGCTGACCTCGGTCGCGATCTCGTGCGGGGTGTCCTTGCGGAGCAGGCCGCCGGTGCCGACGTACGGACCCTCGGTCCCCTCGCGCACGACCACCAGGTCGATCTCCGGGTTGCCTGCCAGCGGGCCGCGCACCCCCGGGTAGAGCCGCGCGGGGCGCAGGTTCACGTGGTGGTCCAGCTCGAAGCGCAGACGCAGGAGCAGGCCGCGCTCGAGGATGCCGCTGGGCACCGACGGGTCGCCGACCGCGCCCAGCAGGATCGCGTCGTGCTGCTTGATCTCGGTCAGCACCGTCTCCGGGAGCAGCTCGCCCGTGGAGTGCCAGCGGGCGGCACCGAGGTCGTACTCGGTCGTCTCCACGTCGCGGGCGACCTCGCCCAGGACCTTGAGTGCCTCGTTGATCACTTCCGGGCCGATGCCGTCACCGGGGATGACCGCAAGGCGCATGACCTCGTCCTCTCGTCGTACTGCTGGCCGCACGCTACCGCCTGCCGACGCAGGGTCATCGTTCGGCCACCCGGTGGGGTGGTCCCGTCCGGGTGACGCGTGCGCCGCACGCGGTCGGAGTACCCGCGACACGCGGCCGTTCCGGGGACTCCGGCCCGTTCCGAGGGGTGGGACGGCCGCCGCGGCCGCCACCCGTCCGGGTGGTGGTGGGGAAGAAGCGCGACGACGGCGTCGTTGCCCCGGGCGTGCCCACGCCCGACCGCCCGCTGCGTCGACTCGGCTTCCTCACCATCGGTTCGTTCGACGGCGACGACCCCCGCCCCGGACACGAGACGACCCTGGAGATGATCGCCCTCGGCGAGCGTCTGGGCTTCGACTCGGCCTTCGTCCGGCACCGTCACCTGCAGTTCGGCATCTCCTCGCCGGTCGCGGTGCTCGCCGCCGCGACCCAGCGGACCACGCGGATCGAGCTCGGGACGGCCGTGGTCCCGCTGGGCTGGGAGAACCCGCTGCGCCTCGCCGAGGACCTCGCGACGGTCGACGTGCTCTCCGGCGGCCGGCTGAACCCGGGCGTCTCGGTCGGGCCGCCGATGCAGTGGGAGCACGTGCGGGACGCGCTCTACCCGGACACCGCCGACGTCGAGGACTTCGGCCGCGAGCGGGTGTCGCGGCTGCTGCGCCTGGTGCGCGGGGAGCGGGCGAGCACCTTCTCCGGGACGGTCGGGATCGAGTCGTTCTCCGAACGGGTGCAGCCGCACTCCCCCGGTCTGGCCGGGCGCATGTGGTACGGCGCGGGCAGCGACTCCTCCGCCGTCTGGGCCGCGGGGCAGGGGCTGAACCTGCTGACGAGCAACGTGGTGCGCTCCGGCGGGGAGACCGACTTCGCCGCGATCCAGTCCCGGCAGATCCGGGCCTACCGCGAGGCGAACCCCGCCGGGCGCGTGTCGCAGGGGCTGGTCGTCGTGCCGACCGACTCGGCGACGCCCGATCAACGCCGGCGCTACGCCGCCTACGCCCGCGAGCGCGACGCCCGGGTCGGCGTCCCGCAGGGCCCGGCCGGGCTGCTGTTCGCCCGCGACCTGGTCGGCAGCTCCGCCGAGATCGCCGAACGGCTGTGGGCCGACGCCGGGTTCCGCGAGGTCGACGAGGCGGTGTTCGCGTTGCCGTTCGGCTTCCCGCACGACGACTACGTCCAGATCGTCACCGACATCGCCGGGGCGCTCGGACCCGCGCTGGGCTGGGCGCCGCGCGGCTGACCCGGCCGCCGCGGCACTGTCGCGCCGGGCTCAGTGCCCGGCGCGGGGCAGCGCCCGGCGGGCCCGCACCCGGCCCGGGGCCTCGATCATCGCGACGAGCGCGGCGAGGACCACGAGCATGCCGGGGCCGATCGTCATCGTCGCCGACGGCGGCCCGGTCACGATCGCCATCACCGACACGACGTAGGGCACGGTCAGCGACAGCCCGGTGACGAAGCCGACACCGAGCAGCACCAGGCACCCCACGCCGACCGTCGTGCCCGCCAGCACCAGTGCCCGCAGCCAGCTCACCGGATCCCCCTCCGCTCGTGGCGAGCAGACACGATCCCACGACCGACCGGGTCCGCGCAGCCGTTTCCCGCAGTGCGGGACCGGGCCCGGTCGCTCAGTCGTCGAAGGAGATGAGCCGGATCGTCCGGGCGCCGACCGAGGCACCGATCGGCTCCAGCACCGCCGGGTCGATCTGGCGGTCCACCCGCAGCAGCATGACGGCGTCGGTGCCGTCGGTGGTCTGCGAGATCTGGGCGGCCTCGATGTTGACCGCGGCCTCCCCCAGCAGCGACCCGACCCGGCCCATCACGCCGGGCCGGTCGGCGTACTCCAGCAGGACGACGTCGCCCTCGGCACGCAGGTCGAAGTGCCGTCCGTTGATCTCGACGAGCTTCTCGACCTCGGCGCGGCCGGTCAGGGTGCCGGACACGGTGACCTTCTCCCCGTCGGGCATGGCGCCGCGCAGCTGCACCACGCTGCGGTGGTTGGCGCTCTCCGGGCTGGTGGTGATCTCCACGGCGACGCCGCGCTCCTCGGCGAGCTGCGGCACGTTCACGAACGTCACCTGGTCCTCGACGACGTGGGTGAACACCCCGCGCAGCGCAGCCAGGCCGAGGACCTGGACGTCCTCGGTGGCCAGCTCGCCCGCGACGTCGACGGTGACCGAGGTCGGGGTGCGCCCGGCGACGGCGTGCAGGGTGGTGCCGAGCTTCTGCACCAGCGGCAGCCAGGGCCGGACCTCCTCGCCGACGGCGCCGTGGATCTGCACGTTGACCGCGTCCGGCACGAACTCCCCGGCCAGGGCCAGCTGCACCGAGCGGGCCACGTCGGTCCCGGCCCGGTCCTGCGCCTCGGCGGTGGAGGCGCCCAGGTGCGGGGTGACGACGACGTTCTCCAGCTCGAACAGCGGGCTCGACGTGGTCGGCTCGGTGACGTAGACGTCGATCCCGGCGCCGCCGACGTGCCCGGAGCGGACCGCCTCGGCCAGGGCGTCCTCGTCGATCAGGCCGCCGCGGGCGGCGTTGACGACGAGCACTCCCGGCTTGGTCAGCGCGAGCTGGTCCTTGCCGATCAGGCCGAGGGTCTCCGGGGTCTTCGGCAGGTGCACAGTGATCATGTCCGCGGTGCGGAGCAGGTCGTCGAGGCCCATCAGCTCGATGCCGAGCTGTGCGGCGCGCGACGGCGCGATGTAGGGGTCGTAGGCGACCAGCGTCATGCCGAACGCGGCGAGGCGCTGCGCGACGAGCTGCCCGATCTTGCCGAGCCCGACGATGCCGACGGTCTTGCCGCTGAGCTCGACGCCGCCGAAGGACGAGCGCTTCCACGCCCCGGAGCGCAGCGCGGCGTCCGCCGGCGGGATGTGGCGCGCGGTCGCGAGCAGCAGCGCGATGGCGTGCTCGGCGGCGGAGACGATGTTCGAGGTCGGGGCGTTGACGACCATCACCCCGCGCGCGGTGGCGGCGGGGACGTCGACGTTGTCCAGGCCGACCCCGGCGCGTGCGACGACCTTGAGGCGGCCTGCCGCGGCCAGCACCTCGGCGTCGACCCGGGTGGCGGACCGGACCAGCAGCGCGTCGGCGTCGGCGAGCGCCGCCAGCAGGGCGGGGCGGTCGGTGCCGTCGACGTGGCGGATCTCGACGCCGTCCCCGAGCAGCTCGACGGCGGAGGGCGCGAGCGTCTCCGCGAGCAGGACGACGGGACGGTGGTCGGTGGCTGCGGTGCTCACGGTGTGCGAGTGCTCCCCGAGGTCGGTGCGCGAACGTCGACCATCCTAGGACCGTGGGGGCCTTCGTGGACCCGGACGGGCGGACGGGTCGTTGCGCGGCACAGCCACCGGACGCGCGAAACCCCCGCCCGGTGTCGCCGGTACGGGGGTTCCACGTCGCCTGGTCCGGATGGGTGCGTCCGGGCCCGGGCATCCGCGGGCCGTCTGGGGCCCGCGCGATTCATCCTGCCGGACGCATCCGGCAGTCGATCACTTGGCCTTCTCGCCGACCCAGCTCATCAGGCCGCGGAGCTTCTCGCCGACCTGCTCGATCGGGTGCTCGGCGCCCTGCTGCCGCAGCTTGGTGTAGTTGCCGCGGCCGGCCTCGTCCTCGGCCACCCACTCGCGGGCGAAGGTGCCGTCCTGGATCTCGCCCAGGATCTTCTGCATCTCGGCCTTGACCGCGGGCGTGATGACGCGCGGGCCGCGGGTGAGGTCGCCGTACTCGGCGGTGTCGGAGATGGAGAAGCGCTCGTTGGCGATGCCGCCCTCGTACATGAGGTCGACGATCAGCTTGAGCTCGTGCAGGCACTCGAAGTAGGCGATCTCCGGGGCGTAGCCCGCCTCGGTCAGCACCTCGAAGCCGGTCTGGACCAGCGCGGCGGCACCGCCGCAGAGGACGGCCTGCTCACCGAACAGGTCGGTCTCGGTCTCCTCCTTGAAGGTGGTCTCGATGACGCCCGCGCGGGCGCCGCCGATCCCGGCCGCGTAGGAGAGCGCGAGCGCCTTGGCGTTGCCCGAGGCGTCCTGCTCGACGGCGATCAGGGCGGGGACGCCCTTCCCGTCGACGAACTGGCGGCGGACCAGGTGGCCCGGGCCCTTCGGCGCGACCATGGCCACGTCGACGTTCGCCGGGGGCTTGATCAGCTCGTAGCGGATGTTGAAGCCGTGGCCGAAGAACAGCGCGTCGCCGTCCTTGAGGTTCGGCTCGATGTCCTGGGTGTAGATGAAGCGCTGCTTGGTGTCGGGCGCCAGGACCATGATCACGTCGGCCCAGGCGGAGACCTCGGCCGGCGTGCCGACCTCGAGGCCCTCGTCGGCGGCCTTCTGCCGGGACTTGGAGCCCTCGGGCAGACCGATCTTCACCTCGACCCCGGAGTCACGCAGGGACAGCGAGTGCGCGTGCCCCTGGGAGCCGTAGCCGATCACGGCGACCTTGCGGCCCTGGATGATCGACAGGTCGGCGTCGGCGTCGTAGTAGATGTTGACACTCATGGCTCTGGGACGGTTCCTCTCGGAGGTTGTGTAGCGACGACTGTCTAGCGGACGGCCGCGGCGGTGATGGACCGGGGGCCGCGGCCGACGGCCACCATCCCGGACTTCACCATCTCGCGGATCCCGTAGGGCTCCAGCATGCGCAGGAGCGCGTTGAGCTTGTCGGACGACCCGGTGGCCTCGACCGTGACCGCCTCCGGGGAGACGTCGACGACCTTGGCGCGGAACAGCTGCACGGTCTCGACGACCTGGCTGCGCACCGTGGCGTCGGCCCGGACCTTGACCAGCAACAGCTCGCGCTGCACCGAGGCGTCCGGCTCCAGCTCGACGATCTTGATGACGTGCACCAGCTTGTTGAGCTGCTTGGTGACCTGCTCCATCGGGAGCTCGTCCACCTCGACGACGATCGTCATCCGGGAGACGTCGGGGTGCTCGGTGGGGCCGACCGCGAGCGAGTTGATGTTGAACCCGCGCCGCGAGAACAACCCGGAGACCCGGGCCAGGACACCCGGCTTGTCCTCGACCAGGACCGAGAGGGTGTGGAGCTCGCTCACTTCTCGACCTCCAGGGCCTGCTCGGTGACGTCGGCGACCGCATCGACCGACGCGGCCAGCTCGTCGTGCTCGAACTCCGGCCGGATGTCGCGCCGGACGTTGATCTCGTCGTTGCTCGTGCCCGCGGCGACCATCGGCCACACCTGGGCGTCGGCACCGACGACGAACTCCACGACGACCGGCCGGTCGTTGATCTCCATGGCCTGGTGGATGACCCGGTCGACGTCCTCCTTGGACTCGACCCGCAGTCCCTCGCAGCCCATCGCCTGCGCGAGCATCGGGAAGTCCGGGATGCGCAGCTTGTGGGTGTTGAGGTCGGTGTTGGAGTACCGCTCGCCGTAGAACAGGTTCTGCCACTGGCGGACCATGCCGAGGTTGCCGTTGTTGATGACGGCGACCTTGATCGGGATACCCTCGATCGCGCAGGTGGCGAGTTCCTGGTTGGTCATCTGGAAGCAGCCGTCGCCGTCGATGCACCAGACGACGGCATCCGGCTCGCCGACCTTGGCGCCCATCGCGGCCGGGACCGCGTAGCCCATGGTCCCGAGCCCGCCGGAGTTCAGCCAGGTCCGCGGCTTCTCGTACTTGACGAACTGCGCGGCCCACATCTGGTGCTGGCCGACGCCCGCGGTGTAGATCGCGTCCGGCCCTGCGATCGCGCCGATCCGCTCGATCACGTACTGCGGCGAGAGCGCCCCGTCGGTCGGCTCGTCGTAGCCGAGCGGGTAGCGGTCGCGCAGGCCGCCGACCTGCTTCCACCAGGACGACAGGTCCGGCTCACCGTGCTCGGCGCGGTCCGCACGGACGGCCTCGACCAGGTCGGCCAGGACCTCCTTGCAGTCCCCGACGATCGGCACGTCGGCGCGCCGGTTCTTGGAGATCTCGGCCGGGTCGATGTCGGCGTGGATGATCTTCGCCCCGGGGGCGAAGCTCTCCAGCTTGCCGGTGACCCGGTCGTCGAACCGGGAGCCGAGTGCGACGAGCAGGTCGGACCGCTGCATCGCCGCGACCGCGGCGACGGTGCCGTGCATTCCGGGCATGCCCAGGTGCAGCGGGTGGCTGTCGGGGAACACACCGCGCGCCATCAGGGTGGTGACGACGGGCGCCCCGGTCAGCTCGGCCAGCTCCCTGAGCTCCTCGGCGGCCTCGGCCTTGAGGACACCGCCGCCGACGTAGAGCACCGGCTTGGCCGACTCGCGGATGAGCCGGGCGGCCTCGCGGATCTGCTTGCCGTGCGGCCGGGTCGTCGGCCGGTAGCCGGGCAGCTGCAGCTCCGGGGGCCAGGAGAACGTGGTCTGCTCCTGCAGCACGTCCTTCGGGATGTCCACCAGGACCGGGCCGGGCCGGCCGGTGGACGCCAGGTGGAAGGCCTCGGCGATCGCGCGCGGGATCTCCGTCGCGTCGGTCACCAGCATGTTGTGCTTGGTCACCGGCATGGTGATGCCGGTGATGTCGGCCTCCTGGAAGGCGTCGGTGCCGATCAGCGGCCGGGTCTGCTGACCCGTGATGGCCACCAGCGGCACCGAGTCCATGTGGGCGTCCGCGATCGGGGTGACCAGGTTCGTGGCCCCCGGCCCGGACGTCGCCATGCAGACCCCGACCCTGCCGGTGGCCTGCGCGTAGCCGGTCGCCGCGTGTCCGGCGCCCTGCTCGTGGCGGACGAGGATGTGGCGCACCTTCGTCGAGTCCAGGAGCGGGTCGTAGGCGGGCAGGATCGTCCCGCCGGGCAGCCCGAAGACGACCTCGCAGCCGATCTCCTCGAGCGAACGCACCAGGGACTGGGCGCCGGTCATGGGCTCGTCCACGATGCGCGGACCGGGCACGGTGGTCTCACCGGGTGCCGGGGCCGCGCTGCGGGACGTGCCGGAGGCCGCGGACCGGCCGGGCGGCGGGCCCGGCTTCGGGCCGGACGAGCCGGGCTTGGCGGGGACGGTGGTCATCTGGGTCTGCCTCGCTGGAGATCGTGTCGATCAGATGCCGGACATGGGCTGAGCTCGGAGCTGGACATGAAAAAACCCCCGCCGCCCGGTACTCCGGGCGCTGCGAGGGTGAGCGCGTCGTCGTTCGAGAAGGTCGAACTCAGGCGACGACGCGCCCAAGAAGTACGAGAATTCGAACGGCGAACATGCATCGACGCTAGCACGCGTCCCACGGACGGAGTCAAACGACCCCACCCGTCCGGGCCGTGGGGTCACGGTCCGGATTTGTCACACTGGGGTCGTGAGCAGCACCGACGACCGCGCCGTCCCCGCCGACCCCACCTCTGCCGATCCGCAGTCGGCCCCGGGGGCGTCCCAGCAGGTGGACGGCGAGCTGGCGTGGACCCCCCGGGTCCGCGACGAGGGCCGCAAGCTCCGCGTGGGCTCGCGCGCGCTGGTGTTCAAGCCCAGCCGGCTGACCATCTTCGCCATCCTGGTCGCGGTCGTCGGGTCGACGCCGCTGGTGTTCAGCCTGCCGTGGTTCTGGGTCGTGCTGGTGGCCCCGGTCGCGGCGATCGCCTGGATCCTGCGGGTCCGCACCACCGTGGACCCGGACACGCTGACCGTCCGCGGCGCGTTCTCCTCCCGCACCGTGGACTGGGACGACGTGCGCGGTCTGCGGATCGGCTCGCGCTCGCGGGTCAGCGCGGTGCTGGGCGAGGACGACGACCTCGTCCTGCCCGCGGTGCACGCGCGCGACCTGCCCGCGCTCTCGGTCGCCAGCGGCGGCCGGTTCGCCGACCCGGCCGCGGTGACCGACCCGGAGGACCCGGCCGAGGGTCACTGACGCCCGTCGCGGGGCGTACGGTTGCGGGCGATCGGCCCGCCGGCCGGCGGGACGCGACCCGCC
>NZ_WWFY01001209.1:0-11402 GCF_009864975.1 Pseudonocardia sp. SID8383 | reverse complement strand
GCCGCAGCCGCACCGCCCGCTGGCCGACGGTGCCGCCGCGCCCCACCAGGGGCACCACCAGGAACACCAGCAGCGGCAGCCAGAACCCGAGGACGGTGTTCGCGGTGTCGAACCAGTCGGGCAGTGGCCCGCCGGTGTACCCGGTGAGCGCGGTCCCGGCGAGCAGCAGCGAGCCGAGCAGGGACCCGGTCACCCAGACCGCCGCCAGGTCGCAGAGGGCTCCGAGCAGCCGGCGCCCGGCCGTCACCGGGGCCGGCCGGTCGGGGTCGGCGCCCGCGTCCCACGAGCGGGGCCGCACCAGGGCGGCGGCGAGACCGCCGAGCAACGCGCCCGCGGTGTTAGCGATCAGGTCGTCGACGTCGGCGAGCCGGTAGGCGCACGGGAACAGGAACCAGTTGCCGGTGTACTGGGTGGCCTCGACGAGCAGGGACACCGCGAGCCCGGCGGCCACGGTGACCGGTAGCGAGCGGCGGAACACCCCGCGCAGGAACCAGCCCAGCGGCGCGAACAGCGCCACGTTGAGCACCACCTGCTGCACCGCGGCGTTCGCGAGCCAGGCCCGCACCCCGGTCGAGTCCTGGCGGGCGGCGATCCGGGTGACGTCGCCGACGAAGGCGAACGGCCGGGTCTGCAGCGAGTCCGCCGCGGTGCGCCCGGCGCAGAACGCCGCGTCGACCTGGGGCAGCGGGAGCAGGGTGTAGCCGAGGACCGCCAGCCCGTACACCGGGACGGCGACGAGCACGGCCAGCTCGCCGGGCCCGAAGCGACCGCGGCGGCGGTAGGTCAGCGCGACGGCCGGGACGAGCACGGCGAGCACCAGCGCCGACCCGAGCCCGATCGCGAGCACCCCGGGGATGATCCGGTCGTTCACGGTCGCCGACGTTAGCGATCGTCCGGGGTGCGCCCGGGGACCGAAACGGGTGGTTCAGCCCAGGACGTCGAGGATCTGCTGGGCGGCGAGGGTGGGGGTGAGCCCGCCGTCGCGGACCTCGGCGGTGAGCTTCGGGAGCCGCTCGGCCGTCGCCGGGTCGTGCAGCACCCGGTCCATGAGCCGGTCGCGCACCATCTGCCACATCCACTCGACCTGCTGGTCGGCGCGCCGGGTCGCGAGCTCACCGCCCTTGTCGAGGGCCTCGCGGTGGGCGGTGACCTTCTCCCACACGGTGTCCAGGCCCTTCCCGGTCTGCGCGGAGCAGGACAGCACCGGGGTGCGCCAGTGCGCCGAGGTGGGGGTCATCATGTGCAGCGCGCCGGCGAGCTCGCGGGCCGCGGCGCGGGCGTCGCGCTCGTGCGGGCCGTCGGCCTTGTTCACGGCGACGACGTCGGCGAGCTCCAGGATGCCCTTCTTGATCCCCTGCAGCGCGTCGCCGGTGCGGGCGATGGTGAGGAACAGGAAGGTGTCGACCATCCCGGCGACGGCGGTCTCGGACTGGCCGACCCCGACGGTCTCGACGAGGACGACGTCGAACCCGGCGGCCTCCATGACGACCATCGTCTCCCGGGTGCGGCGGGCGACCCCGCCGAGCGTGCCCGCCGACGGCGACGGCCGCACGAACGCGTGCGGGTCGACGGCCAGGCGCGGCATCCGGGTCTTGTCACCCAGGATGGACCCGCGGGTACGGGTGGACGACGGGTCGACGGCGAGGACCGCCACCCGGTGGCCGCGGGCGGTGAGCGTGGAGCCCATCGCCTCGATGAATGTCGACTTCCCGACCCCGGGTACCCCCGAGATGCCGACCCGCACCGCGTGCCCGGCCTTCGGGGTCAGCTCCAGGAGCAGCTCCTGGGCGGCCCGCTGGTGGTCGGGCCTGCTGGACTCGACCAGGGTGATCGCCCGGGCGAGCAGGGTGCGGTCGCCGGCCAGGACCCCGCGGGCGAGCTCCGCGGGGTCGGGGACGCGAGGGGCCATCGGCGGGACTCTCCTTGCGGGTCGGCACCGCGCCCGGTGCGCGGGTGGGCGCACCGGGCGCGGCGACGGCGGCACGATGACGAGCCACCGTGACGGCGGCGGTGGCTCAGTCGGCGTAGACGCTGCCGGGGGCGGACGTGTCCGGCTCGTCGTGACCGAGCGCGGCGGCCAGCTTGCCGAGCAGGTCGACCGCGGCCTCGGCGATGACCGTGCCGGGCGGGAACACCGCGGCCGCGCCCATCTCCAGCAGCTCCGGCACGTCCGCGGGCGGGATGACCCCGCCGACGACGACCATGATGTCGTCGCGCCCCAGCTCGGCGAGCTCGCGGCGCAGCTCCGGGACCAGCGTGAGGTGCCCGGCGGCCAGCGAGCTGGCGCCGATCACGTGCACGTCGGACTCGGCGGCCTGCTTCGCGACCTCGGCCGGGGTCTGGAACAGCGGCCCGACGTCGACGTCGAAGCCGATGTCGGCGAACGCGGTCGAGATGACCTTCTGGCCGCGGTCGTGGCCGTCCTGGCCCATCTTCGCGACCAGGATGCGGGGTTGGCGGCCCTCGTGGCCGGCGAACTCGGAGACGAGCTCGCGGGCGCGGTCGATCGCCGGGTTCTGCCCGGCCTCGGCGGAGTACACACCGGAGATGATGCGGATCTGTCCGGCGTGGCGCCCGAAGACCTTCTCGAGTGCGTCGGAGATCTCCCCGACCGTGGCCTGGTCGCGGGCCGCGTTCACGGCCAGCTGGAGCAGGTTCTCGTCGTCGGAGCGCGACGAGCCCTCGGCGATCTTCTCCGCGGCGCCGGTGAGCGCGCGCAGAGCCTCGTCGACGGCGCGGTCGTCGCGCTCGGCGCGGAGCCGGGCGAGCTTCTCGAGCTGCTCGCGGCGCACGTTCGCGTTGTCGACCTTGAGCACGTCGATCTGCTCGTCGGCCTCGACGACGTACTTGTTGACGCCGATCACCGGCTGGCGGCCCGAGTCGATCCGGGCCTGGGTGCGGGCCGCGGCCTCCTCGACGCGCATCTTGGGGATGCCGGCGTCGATGGCCTGGGCCATGCCGCCGGCCTTCTCGACCTCGTCGATGTGCGCCCACGCCCGCTTCGCGAGGTCGTAGGTGAGCTTCTCCACGTAGTACGAGCCGCCCCACGGGTCGACGACGTTCGTGGTGCCCGACTCCTGCTGCAGCAGCAGCTGGGTGTTGCGCGCGATCCGCGCGGAGAAGTCCGTCGGCAGTGCGAGGGCCTCGTCGAGGGCGTTGGTGTGCAGCGACTGGGTGTGGCCCTGGGTGGCGGCCATCGCCTCGACACAGGTGCGGACGACGTTGTTGTAGACGTCCTGCGCGGTCAGCGACCAGCCGGAGGTCTGCGAGTGCGTACGCAGGCTCAGCGACTTGGCGTTCTGCGGCTCGAACCGGTTCACGAGCTTGGACCAGAGCAGGCGTGCGGCCCGCATCTTGGCGACCTCCATGAAGAAGTTCATGCCGATCGCCCAGAAGAAGCTCAGCCGCGGGGCGAACTTGTCGATGTCCAGCCCGGCGTCGACACCTGCCCGCAGGTACTCCACGCCGTCGGCGAGGGTGTAGGCGAGCTCCAGGTCGTTGGTCGCCCCCGCCTCCTGGATGTGGTACCCGGAGATGGAGATCGAGTTGAACTTCGGCATCTCGCGGCTGGTGAAGCCGAAGATGTCGGAGATGATCTGCATCGACGGCTGCGGCGGGTAGATGTAGGTGTTGCGGACCATGAACTCCTTCAGAATGTCGTTCTGAATGGTTCCGGTCAGCTTCTCCGGGCTCACGCCCTGTTCCTCGGCGGCGACGATGTAGAGCGCGAGCACCGGGAGCACGGCGCCGTTCATCGTCATCGACACCGACATCTTGTCCAGCGGGATGCCGTCGAAGAGCTGGCGCATGTCGAGGATGGAGTCGATCGCGACCCCGGCCATGCCGACGTCGCCGGCGACGCGCGGGTGGTCGGAGTCGTAGCCGCGGTGGGTGGCCAGGTCGAACGCGATCGACAGGCCCTTCTGCCCGGCGGCGAGGTTGCGCCGGTAGAACGCGTTCGACTCCGCGGCGGTGGAGAACCCGGCGTACTGGCGCACCGTCCACGGCTGGTTGGTGTACATCGTCGGGTACGGCCCGCGCAGGTACGGGGTGATGCCCGGGTAGGTGTGCAGGAAGTCGACGCCGGCGAGGTCGTCGGCGGTGTAGACCGGCTTGACGCCGATCCCCTCCGGCGCCTCCCAGACGTCGGCGGAGCCGGTCCAGGTGGTCGCGGGGGTGGTGTCGCCCAGCAGCGGCACGCCGGTGAAGTCGGGAATGCTCACTTCGAGCCCTCCAGGTGGGTGTACACGTCGTCGAGGACGGCGAGGGCGTCGCAGCCGGCGAACAGGTGGCCGTCGACGCCGGGCACCTCGTCCTTCGGCTTCCCCGCGAGCAGGATGCGCGCGGCACCGGCCTCGCGCAGCGCGGCGGCGGTCTCGGCGGCGCGCTCGTCGTAGACCGTGTCCGAGGAGCAGAGCACCACGACCGGCGTCCCGTCCTTGCCGTAGGCGTCGACGACGTCGGCGGTGGAGTCGGTCGGGCCGGCGTCGACGGTGTCGACGCCGCCGGCGGCCAGCAGGTTGCGGGTGAACCCGGCGCGGGCGGTGTAGACCGCGAGCGGGCCGAGGGTGGCGAGGAAGGCGGTGGGGCGCGTGCCCGTCTCGCCCAGCAGCGCGTCGGAGCGGTCCCGGTGGGCCTCGTAGGCCTCGGCGGGGCGGTAGAGCGGAAGTCCCCCACGCTCGACGGCCGGCGGCAGCGGGGTGCGCTCGACCGGCTTCTCGTTCAGGTCGGGGAACTCCGAGACGCCGGTGAGCGGCGTCCTCCGCTTCGCGACGTCGGCCTCGCGGCGGGCGCGGACCTCGCCGACCCGCTCGGCGACCAGGCCGGAGTCGAGGGCGGCGACGGCGCCGCCCGCGGCCTCGATCTCGACGAAGAACTCCCAGGCCGGCCGGGCGAGGTCGTCGGTGAGGTGCTCGACGTACCAGGAGCCGCCGCCCGGGTCGATGACCCGCGCCAGGTGCGATTCCTCCACGAGCAGGTTCTGGGTGTTGCGGGCGATGCGGCGGGAGAACGGCTCGGCGACGCCGAGGGCGGCGTCGAAGGGCGGCACGGTGACCGCGTCGGCCCCGCCGACTCCCGCGGCGAACCCGGCGACGGTGCCGCGGAGCATGTTGACCCACGGGTCGCGGCGGGTGAACAGCGCCTCGGGGACGGTGGCGTGCTGGGTCTGCGGCACGTCGGTGACGCCGGAGGCCTCCAGCACCCGGGCCCACAGTCGCCGCCCGGCGCGCAGGGCGGCGATCGTCGGGAACTGCTCGGGGGTGGCGGCGTAGCGGAACTCGAGCAGCCGCGCCGCGTCGGCGACGGCGATCCCGGCCGCGTCGAGCGCCCGCAGGTAGGCGACGCCCGCGGCCAGGGACCAGCCCAGCTCCTGGGCGTCGGAGCCGCCCGCCTCGCGGATCACGGTCGCGTCGACGGTGATCGCGGTGACCTTGTCGAAGGTGCCGTGGACGCGGCGGGCGACCTCGACGACCGAGTCGACGTCCGGGCCGGACCCCGCGCGGGCGCGCAGCCCGATCGGGTCCACGCCCAGCGAGCCGAGCAGCTCGGCGTCCTCGACGCCGTTGCGCGCGGCCAGGTCCAGGTAGGCGTGCGCGGCGGCGACCTGCTCGGTCCCGGCGTCCAGGGCGACCCCGGCCAGGTCCAGGTGCACGCCCTCCAGGGCGCGGGCCAGGTCGGCGACGGCGACGCCGCCCTCGCCCACGCGCAGCCACACCGAGGTGACGCCGCACTCCAGGTCGGCCAGCACGGCCTCGCGGACGGCCGCCGGATCGGTGCCGGCGTGGCGCTGGCGGATGTCCCAGCCGTCGGGTACGTGCCCGTCGGTGCGGGCGCCGCGGGTGAACGGCCACGACCCCGGCACGCCGGTGGGCGGCAGGTCGGTGGTGTCCTCGTCGGCGTAGAGCGGCGCGACACGGATGCCGTCGGGTGAGGTGCGGGTCAGGGTCTCGACCCCGGCCCCGAGCTCGGCGTCCTCGCCGATCCGGCCCGACTTGCGCACCACCGCGTCCGCGGCGGCGAGCCACTGGTCACGGGTGACCGGGTCGAAGCCGCCGGCCAGGACCAGCTCCTCCGGCTCCACCGGACCGTCCACGGCAGAGCCCTCCGGACCGGCTGCGCGGTCGACCGCGCTGCGGTCACTGTCCGTCATCCGCTCTGTTCTCCTCACCGGCCCGCGGGGCGGCCTCGTTGCCCGCCGGATGGCGCCGTCGTCGACGCCACCGAAGTGCAGCGGAGTCTAGTGAGCCGGTGCCGCCGGGGGCATGCGCTGTGGCGAGGCGCGCACGGCCTGTGATGCACCCGACTGGCGCAACGGGACCGTCCGGGGGTCTCGCGGCGTACACCCGGCGGTTCCCCGCCGGTAGTCCTCACGGGTAGCCCCGGGCGGCCCCGGACGCCAGTCTGGGGCCGTGTCGACTCCCGGACCCGCACCCGCCGTCCCCGGGCTGACCCCGGTCGCCCGCGTCCACGTCCTGCTCGACCCGCCGCTGGAGGTCGGCCGGACCCCGTTCGGCCGGGAGCGGGAGATCCCCATCGTGGGCGGCACGGTCTCCGGACCCGGCCGCGACGGCGAGGGCCTGCACGGCGAGGTGCTCCGCGGCGGGGCCGACCGCCAGCGGGTGCTCGACGACGGCACCGCCGTGATCGACACCCGCTACACCGTGGCGCTGCGGTCGGGGCACCTGTTGCAGCTGGCCACGGCGGGCTACCGCACCGGTCCGGCCCCGGTCCTCGACGCGCTGCTCGCCGGGGAGCCCGTCGACCCGGCCCGCTACTACTTCCGGGTCGTCGTCGACGCCCGGACCGCCGACCCGGACCTGGCCTGGCTCAACACCGCGGTGCTCGTCGGCTCCGCGGTCCGCACCGCCGACGCGGTCGCCTACGACGCCTACCTCGTGACCTGAGACGGGTGGGAACAACCGGGGGTGGGGGTGCATTGTGATCGGCATGCCCCCCGTGACCCGAGGATTCGTCAGGCGCAGGCCGCGGGACCGGCGGCTGCCACCCGGCCAGTACGACGCCGGTGACCAGTGGCCGGTGCTGACCGCCGAGCGCGCCCCCACCCTGGACACCGCCCGCTGGACCTTCCGCATCGACGGCCTCGTCGAGCGCCCGGTCGAGTGGACCTGGGACGAGATCCGCGCCCTGCCCCGCGAACGCTGGGACGGCGACATCCACTGCGTCACCACCTGGTCGAAGTTCGGGATGCGCTGGAGCGGGGTCGCGGTCGACACGCTGCTGGAGACCGCGGGGCCGCTGCCGGAGGCACGGTTCGCCGTCGCGCACTCGCACTCGGGATACACCACCAACATGCCACTGTCCGACCTCACCGGCGGCCGGGCGTGGCTGGCGTTCGAGGCGCAGGGTGCGCCGCTGACCCGCGAGCACGGCGGCCCGGCGCGGCTGCTCGTGCCGCACCTGTACTTCTGGAAGAGCGCGAAGTGGGTCGCCGGTCTGCGCCTGACCGCCGAGGACGAGCCCGGTTTCTGGGAGCGCAACGGCTACCACGACCGCGGCGACCCGTGGTCCGAGCAGCGCTTCCAGGGCGACTGACCGTGGACACCACCCCGGCCACCACCCCTCGCCGGACCCTGCGCTGGCAGACCGCGACCGTGCTGTCGGTGCACGACGAGGCCCCGGGGGTGCGGACGTTCCGGCTCGGCCTGGCCGAGCCCGCCACGCACCTGCCGGGCCAGTACTACGTGCTGCGCCTGACCGCCGAGGACGGCTACACCGCACAGCGCAGCTACTCGGTGGCCTCCGCTCCCGACGGGCGGCCGGAGATCGCGCTGACCGTCGAACGTCTCGACGACGGTGAGGTGTCGGAGTTCCTGCACGACGTCGTCGTCGTCGGGGACGTGCTGGAGGTCCGCGGCCCGGTCGGCGGCTGGTTCGCCTGGGACGGGGTCTCCCCCGCGCTGCTGGTCGGCGGTGGCTCCGGCCAGGTCCCGCTGGCCGCGATGCTGCGCCACGCCCGCGCCACCGGCCGTCCCGACCTGGTCCGGATGCTGGTCTCGGTCCGCACCCCCGACGACCTGTTCTACGGCGAGGAGCTCACCGGGCCCCCGGTCACCACGGTGTTCACCCGGACCGCCCCACCCGGCGCGGTCCGCCCGGCGGGCCGGCTCACCCTCGACGACCTGGCCCCGCTCGTCCGCGGCGGGGAGACCGCGTTCGTGTGCGGCTCCCCCGCCTTCGCCGCCGCCGCGGCCGATCTGCTCGCCGCCGCCGGGGTCCCCGACCACGCGATCCGGATCGAGCAGTTCGGCCCGACCGGGGCCTGACCCTGCGGCCCGCCGCGGGGGTGCGGCAGGATGACGCCGCCCCGCCCGCGCACCGCAGGAGCCGACGATGACCGTCACCCCCGCCGAGACGTCGTTCCCGAGCGGCGGGCTGCGCTGTGCGGCCTGGCACCTCGCCCCGGTCGGCGACGCGCTCGCGAACGACCGCGGCCGCCCCTGCGTGGTCATGGCGCACGGCTTCGGCGCCACCCGCGACTCCGGGCTGCTGCCCTTCGCGCAGCGTTTCGCCGCTGCGGGCTGCGCGGTGCTCGTGTTCGACTACCGCGGGTTCGGCGCCTCGGACGGCACCGGCGATCCCCGCCTGGACCAGGACGTCCACCACGGCAGGCACCGCGCCGACTACCACGCCGCGATCGCGCACGCCCACACGCTGCCCGGCGTCGACCCCGAGCGGATCGTGCTGTGGGGCAGCTCGTACTCCGGCGGGCACGTCGTCCCGGTCGCCGCCCGCGACGGCCGGGTCGCCGCGGTGATCTCCCAGGGTGCGGCGATGGACGGGACCGCCGCGCTGCTGGAGATCCTGCGCTACGCCGGACCCGGGCAGCTGGCCCGCCTCACCGGGCACGGGCTGCGCGACGCCGCCGCCGGGCTGCTCGGACGCCCGCCGCACCGGATCGCGGTGTTCGGACCGCCCGGGTCGACCGCGGCGATCACCTCGCACGACGCCGAGAGCGGCTACTCCTCGATCACCGGGCCCGGGTTCCGCAACACCATGCGGGCCCGGGGCGCGCTGCGGATCCCGCTGAACCGCCCGGTGACGGCGGCGGCGCGACTGCGGGCGCCGATCCTCGTCGTCGTCGCGGCGCGGGACTCGATCGCGCCACCCGCGTCGGTGCGCGCGGTGGCCGCGCGGGCCGGGGCGGGCTCGGAGGTGCTGGAGCTGCCGTGCGGGCACTTCGACATCTACCTCGGCGCGATGTTCGAGCGGTCCGTGACCGCACAGGTGGACTTCCTCCGCCGCACGCTCGCCGTCGCCTGACTGAGCCGGACGGAGGACCCGGAGGCCCCGGCTGGGGCAGCACCACCTGTGAGCGGCCACACTCCGTAAAACTGAGCACCTATCGCTTACTCGCTCGCCGTAACAGGCCCCCTCCCCCGTGGCGATGTCACGGGGGACCACGGCGGCCTCACCGGTCCGTACCCCTGAACCCACAGGGTGCTCCCCCGCTGGACCGGAGGAAGCGTTCCGTCGCCGTGTAGGGAGATGACGGCACGTGACGATGTCCCCGCCCCGCGCGGGGGTCGCCGTGGCGCGCCCGGCCCCGGCCGGTGCGCCCGCGCGACACCCGGACCGCCTGTACCGGTTCTTCGAGGCCACGGTCGCCCGGACACCACGGGCGGTCGCGCTGCAGGACGGCGGCCTGGAGCTGACCTACGCCGAGCTGGACGCGCGCGCGAACCAGCTCGCCCGCCACCTGGCCGGGCTCGGCGCGGGCCCGGGCCGGCGCGTCGGGATCCTGCTGCACCGGACCTGGCGGACCTACGCGGTGCTGCTGGCGATCGGCAAGACCGGCGCCGCATTCGTCCCGATCGACCCGGCCGCCCCGGCGGACCGGGTCGGCTACATCCGCGACGACGCCGGGCTGGACCTGCTGGTCACCACCTCGGACCTGGCGGGCGAGCTGCCCACGCCCGGGCTGGTGCTGCTCGACACCTGCGTCGACGCCGTCGCCGCGCTCCCCCGTCACCCGCTCGCCCCGGTCGCCCCCGACCCGGACCCGGCGCCGCTGGCCTACATCATCTACACCTCGGGCTCCAGCGGGCGACCCAAGGGCGTCGCGATCGCCCACCCGAGCATCTGCAACTTCGTGCACGTCATCACCCGCGTCTACGACGTCCGCCCGCACGACCGCGTCTACCAGGGCATGACGATCTCCTTCGACTTCTCGATCGAGGAGATCTGGCCGACCTTCGCGGCCGGGGCGACGCTCGTCGTCGGGCCGACGGACTCGCGCCGGATCGGCGCGGAGCTGGGCGACTTCCTCGCCGGCACCGGCGTCACCGTGCTGTGCTGCGTGCCGACCCTGCTGGCGACGATCCCGCGGGAGCTGCCCGCGCTGCGCACCCTGCTCGTCGGCGGCGAGGCCTGCCCGGCCGGCCTGGTGGAGCGCTGGGCGCGCCCCGGGCGGCGGATGCTCAACACCTACGGCCCCACCGAGACCACCGTGACCTGCACCTGGGGCGAGCTGCACCCGGGGAAGCCGGTCACGATCGGGCGCCCGGTGCCGACCTACTCCGCGGTGATCCTCGACGACACCCTGCGCGAGGTCCCCCGCGGCGAGGTCGGCGAGCTCTGCATCGGCGGCCCCGGGGTCGGCATCGGCTACGTCAACCTGCCGGAGAAGACCGCGGACCGGTTCGTCCGCCACCCCGCGGCGCCGGCTGACGGCGACGGGCGGCTCTACCGCACCGGTGACCTCGCCCGGTTCGACGAGCACGGAGAGATCGTCTACCTGGGCCGTGCCGACGACGAGGTCAAGATCCGCGGGCACCGCGTCGACCTGGGCGAGATCGAGACCGTCGCCCTGGAGCACGCCGACGTGGAGAGCGCCGTGGCCGCGGTCGCGAGGACCGACGACGGCACGGGCGAGGAGCTCACCGTCTACGTCGTCCCGGCCGCCGGGCCGGGCGGGCCGGTGGACCGGGCGGCGCTGCACGAGCTGCTGCGGACCCGGCTGCCCGAGTACATGGTGCCGGGCTACCTCGAGGTGCTCGACGCGCTGCCGATGATGCCCAGCGGCAAGGTCGACCGGCCGAAGCTGCCGGCCCCGTCCGGGCCGCGGATCGTGGTGACCCACGGCCCGCACGTCGAGCCGTCGACGGAGCTGGAGACCGGGGTCCGGGCGGTGCTCGCCGAGGTGCTGGCGCTCGACGCCGGCCAGGTCTCGGTCACCGCCGACTTCTTCGACGAGCTCGGCGGGCACTCGCTGCTCGCCGCGCGGCTGGTGACCCTGCTGCGCGAGCGCGGCGTCGGCCGCTCCCCCGCGGTGCGCGACCTGTACGAGCACCCGACGGTCCGCGGCCTGGCCGCGGCACTGGACCCCGACGCGGCGGGCGACGGCGGCGACGGCTCCGTGCCCCCGCCACCGCGCCCGGAGC
>NZ_WWFY01001208.1:0-17171 GCF_009864975.1 Pseudonocardia sp. SID8383 | reverse complement strand
GGGGACGCTGCGGGCGGTGCCGGTGCGCGGGGCGGACCTGCAGCGACGGCTGCGGGCGGCCTGGCGCCGCGGCCGGGCACCGTCGGGCCCGGCGCTGGTGCTGGTGCGGATCGCGTCACGACGCTGATCCCGGACATGCGCGACGGCGTATCCTCGAAGGTACCCCCGGGGGTATCCAGTCGACCGGGACCGATACGAGGAGACGATCGCGATGTGCCGACGCGCCACCTGCCGGAACTGCGGCATGGTCACCTGGCAGGGCTGCGGGCAGCACATGGACCAGGTCATGGCCGGTGTGCGGCCGGCCGAGCGCTGTCGCTGCGCGCCGGCCGAGCGCTCCGGCGGGGGCCTGCTCGCGAGGTTGTTCGGCCGGTCCTGAGCGGGACCTCCGGCCCGACGATCGTCAGGCCGTGCGCGGCGGCGTCGGCGAGGTACTCCCTCCTCACCGGCGACACGCGGTGAGCGGATCCCGCCGGCGCCCGTCGGCGCCGGCGGGACGGGCGCGTCAGGCGACCTTCGGTCGCTGCTCCACGACCTCGGACCGGTAGCTCTCGATGATCTCCATGAACTCGGTGTGCTCCGGCGTGGGCACCCCGCAGAAGTTCAGCGTCGAGGAGATCTCCAGCGCGACGGCGTCGAACTGCTCGTCGGTGATCTTCAGCGTCTCGTGCGCGGTGACCATGTCCATGCCCGGGTAGCACTGCGGACCGCCCGCCGCCTGCACCGACCAGGCCGTGACCAGGAACTTGTAGCCGGGGGCGTTGGCGGGCTCGCCGTGGTGGGCGTGCACCCCCTCGTTCGCGTTGACCGAGGCGTTCGCGAAGAGCCGGTCGACGAGGACGTCGACCGCCCCGGCGATCGCGTAGATGCCGCCGAGGCGGTCGTACAGGGACTGCTGTTCGGACATGACGACGCTCCCACTCCGTTGTCGGGACCCGATCACAATCCCGGGCGGTGCGGGTGTCGTCAATAGTGCACAACCGGTTATCCCGGCCGTACAGTCAGTCGTCGACCGCGTGCTGCCCGTGTCCCGGGCCGTACCCGGCCAGCGACGGGACCTGGGCCCGCAACCCGGCGGGCAGGTGCCGGGCCAGGTCGTCACGGGTGTCCGCGCCGAGGCTGCGGGCCAGGGTGTCGAGCACCGCGACCGAGGCGTTGGTGGCCCAGGCGACGTCGTGCAGCTCCAGGTACTGCTGCACCCGCGACAGGAACACCTCCTCGGTGAACGGCTGGGGCAGCACGGGCACGGCCGACACCGGGACCGCGGGCTCCGCCGGCGCGCGGTGGTCGGGCACCGGGGCGTCGTCCGCCTCCGGCTCGGCGGGGTTCCCGCCCCAGCGCTCACCCGGGGCCACCTGCTCGCCCTTCATCAGGAACGAGTCGGCGGCCAGCGTCGCGCCGTCGCCGATGTCGGTGGAGTAGTGCACGAACGCCCGCACGCCGACGGCCACGCCGTCGCCGACCCGGATCCGGCCGGACTCGAAGCGGCCGTCCTCCAGCGAGTGGCACTGCAGGACCGACCCGGAGTTGAGCACGACGTCGTCGCCGAGGGAGACCAGGCTCTTCTCCGGCAGGGCGGCGCCGTCGTCGAAGACGCGCTTCCCGGCGCTCAGACCGGCCAGGCGGTTGCGCCACACGAGCAGCGGGGTCCCGGCCAGCACCGGCCGGACGTAGAGCTTCCAGAGCCGCTCGTGGAACCAGAAGTAGCGGTCGTAGATGGATGCGGTGCGCGGCTGCAGGCCGCGGAAGCCGAGCGTCGCGCGCTCCAGCAGCGCCGACCACACCATGAGCAGCAGCGGGCCGAGGAACACGGCCGGGCCGAGGGCCCACAGGCCCCACGCCGGCCAGAGCGCCACCGAGATCCCGAGCGGGACCAGCGCGACCGCGACGCCGAGGGCCCGCAGCAGCACCGTGACGACGAGGGTCGAGGCGTTGTAGCGGTTCTTGGAGCGCAGCCGGCGGGCCAGCTCCTCGTCGGTCGCCGGGTGGTTCGGGTGCGGCCCCGCGCCGGTGCGCGGGATCTCCATCGGCGGCGAGCCGAGCAGGCCCACCCCGGTCCGCACCGGCCCGTCCACCGGGACCATGACCTTGGTCGCGAGCAGCACGTCGTCGCCGATCCGGGCGTCCGGGGGCAGGTGCACGTCGTTGCCGACGAAGTTGTCCCGGCCCAGCCGCACCGGACGGATCCGGAACGAGTCGTGCGACAGCTCGGTGTTCATCATCCGCAGGCCGTCGGACACGATCGTCCCGGAGCCGACGCGGGCGTGCCGCGGCGACTCCTGACGGAGCTGGGTGCCGAAGTTCGACCCCGTCTGACGCAAGTCGTCCAGGTCGTAACCGAGGCCCTTCAGGTAACCGGTGATGAACGAGCTGTCGCCGAGCAGCAGCACCAGGAACCGCGCGTTCGACACGCCGGTCACGATCTGCTGGGCGACGTGGCGCACGCCGTAGAGCGGGAAGGTGCGGTCGACCGGCACGAACAGGGCGGCCAGCCTCGGCAGGGTCAGCACGGCGAGCGCGCCCACCAGCAGGGCGGCCACGACCAGCGCCACCACCGCGATCGCGCCGATCAGGAAGAACCACCAGTGTGCGCCCATGTCGGCACCGGTCAGGCCGATCAGCCCGGCCACCTGCGGGGCGAAGCGGGCGAACAGGCCGACGAGCAGCGCGAACACCGCCGTCGCGACGGCCCAGGACAGCCCGGCGAACACCGCCGAGTAGACGACCCGGCGCAGCCGCCCCGCGCCGACGGCGTCGGGCCCGCGGTAGTCCGAGCCGGAGGGGCCGGCGGGCGAGCCGTGCCAGACCTCGCCGGCGGGGACGGTGACACCGGGGCGCAGCGCCGAGGCGTGGCCCAGCTGCGACCCGTCCTGCATCCAGGTCCGGATGTCGAGCACGGCGGCCTCGCCGACCACGCAGTCGTCGCCGACGCCGACCGGGCCGAACTCCAGCGCACCGGGCACGGCCCGGTAGCCCTGCAGCGACGCCTCCGGGTGCACGATCGTGCGGGCGCCGACCCGGACGAGGTCGGTGGCGACCGGGACGGCCCCGAACAGGGCGCTGCCGCGCCCGATCCGCGCGCCGAGCAGCCGCAGCCAGGCGGTGTACAGCGGGGTGCCGACGGCCAGCGCCATCGGGTTGGTCCGGATCAGCGTCGAGACGACCCAGAACCGCAGGTGGGCGGCGCCCCACAGGGGCACGGTCCGTTCGCGGAAGCGGCCGACGAGCGTCCACTTGGCGAGCACCGGCAGCAGCACGACGGCGACGAGTACCCCCGCGGTCCACAGCGCGGCCCGGCCGGTGAGCGACACCGCGTCGGGGGCAGTGGAGATCCAGCGGTAGCCGAGGACCAGCACCGCGGCGGCGGCGAACCCGGAGGCGAGCAGGAACAGCAGCTGCGCGGCCCCGGTCAGCGTGTGCGCCACCGGGCGGGCGCGCACCGGCTCGACCGGCTCCGCGGCCACGGTCGGCACGACGTCGCCGAGCGCGGCGGCGAGCCGGCGCACGGTGGGGTGGCGGTAGACGTCGCGTGCGGACACCGACGGCAGGTCGTCGCGACGGCGCACGGCGGCGGCGAACCCGGCCAGCAGCAGCGAGGTGGCGCCGAGCTCGTCGAAGAAGTCGGCCTCGACCGAGATCTCGGCGGGCTCGACCCGCAGCACGGTGGCGAGCTCGGCGACCAGGCCGCGCTCGACGTCGGTCGCCGGGCCCACGACCGGGCCGGTCGCGGCCACGCGGCTGCCGGTCGGCGCGGGCAGGTTCTTGCGGTCCGCCTTGTCGCTGGTCGTCATCGGGATGAGCTCGAGGTGCTCGAGGTAGGGGGGCACCATGTAGGACGGCAGCCGGTCCTGCAGGCGGGCCCGCAGGTCGGTCGGCGGTTCCGCGCCGCGGACCAGGCTGTAGTAGCCGACGAGCTCCTTCGTGCCGGGCGTCGGCTCGAACGTGTCCACCACGGCCATCGCGACCGAGGGGTGGTCCTGCAGCACGGCCTCGATCTCGGAGAGCTCGATGCGGTAGCCGCGGACCTTGACCTGCAGGTCGATGCGGCCCCGGTACTCGATCTCGCCGTCGGCGTTGATCCGCGTGAGGTCACCGGTGCGGTAGATCAGTCCGGACGGGTTGTTCGGCAGGTCGACCGGGGCCGGGACGAACACCTCGGCGGTCTTCTCGTCGCGGTTGAGGTAGCCGTCGGCCAGCCCCACCCCTGCGACGGCCAGCTCCCCGGTCTCGCCGAACGGCAGCACCCTGGTCGGGTCGGTGGTGTCCAGGACGAGGGCGGCGTAGGTCGGCAGCGGCCGTCCGATCGTCACCGGACGGTCCGGGTGGACCTGCGCCATCGTCGCGGTGACGGTGGCCTCGGTGGGGCCGTAGACGTTGAGGAAGCGGCGCTGCGGGGTCCACCAGCGACGGATGAGGTCCTGCGGGCAGGCCTCGCCGGACACGAGCAGGAAGCGCAGGTCGTCGAGGTCCGCCTCGACGGTGGCCAGCAGCGTCGGCACCACGCACATCGCGGTGACGCGGCGCTCGATCAGGAAGTCGTGCAGGTCCTCGCCGACCAGCGACACCCCGGCCGGCTTGGGGACGAGGGTGGCGCCGGTCAGGAACGAGGTCCAGATCTCCTCGACGGAGAAGTCGAAGGCCAGGGTCAGTCCCTGGTACATGCGGTCGTCGGCGCGGACGCCGTACTCGTCGGCGGCGACCCGCACGAAGTTGCAGATCGCCGGGTGTCCGATCACGACGCCCTTGGGCCGGCCGGTGGAGCCGGAGGTGTAGATCAGGTAGGCGGGGTGCTCGCGGCCCGGTGTGCGACGGGTGTCCGGCCCGAGCCGCTCGTCGGAGCAGGCGGCGATGTCGGCGGCCGCCGCACCGGTGACCGAGAGGATCTCGACGTCGCCCCGCACGGGGTCGCCGACCTTCGCCAGCGCGCTGTCGGTGACCAGCAGCAGACCGGCCGCGGAGTCGGAGAGGATGAACGCCACGCGGTCCGCGGGGAAGCCCGCGTCCATCGGGACGAAGGTGGCCCCGGTCTTGAGCACCGCGAGCATGGCGGTGTAGCTCTCCACCGGGTCGTCGAGCAGCAGCCCGACGACGTCGCCGGGGCCGGTGCCGCGCCCGCGCAGGTGCCGGGCGAGACGGTTGGTGCGCCCGTCGAGGTCGCGGTAGGTCAGCGTGGCGTCGCCGGTGTCGACGGCGACGGCGTCCGGGTGGTGGTCGACGGCCTCCTCGAACACCTCGGCGAGCTGCTCGCCGGGCCGGGCCCGGGAGGCCTCCAGGGTCGCCCCGGGGACCAGCACGCGGTGGTCGAGCGGCACGGCGCCGGGGCGGGGGCGGGGGCTCGGTACCGGACGGCGGGTCGGCGAGGGGCGGTACGGCAGGTCCCGGCGGATCACCTGGGGCTGCCCCGGCTGCGTGGCGCGGTCGTCGCCGCCGTCGACCCCACCGGTGAGGGCCGACCGGTTGGACACGTCGGACATGACACCGGCCTACCCCTTCCCGCGGGGACGGAAAGTGCAGGTCGGGGTGGCGATCGTCACTCGCAAAGTGGTGAACCCCGGTCGGGTGGAATACGTAGCCACACGCGGGCTCCGCTGTCGTCACGGCGGCGGCGTCGACCCGTGCACCGTCCGGAACAGGGTGTCGACGAGATCGACCCCCAGGTCATGATCATGGTCGGCCGGGAGGTCGACACCGTGGTCGTGGAACCACGAGGGCGGGGCCTCCGGGTGCGGGCCGACGACACCGACCGCGCCGTCACCGCACCGGGTGACGCAGGCGGCCACCGTGCCGTCGGCGTATGTGGCCAGGATCTCGGTCTCCGCGAGCGCCCGGCGTGTCGGCCGGATCACGCCCCCGTCCTGGAGGTACATCCGCCGTTCGGCTCCACGCCACCGGACCGTGACCAGGGCCGGGTCCGGGGTGGACGGATCGGCCCCCGGGCGGGACCAGTACTCGTCGACGGCGAGGCCGACGAGGTTGAGGAAGCCGCGCTCCACCAGGAACGCTCCCATGCAGACGCCCAGATAGCACCCGCCCCCGTGGACGAACCGGCGGATCGCGCCCTTGTCCGCGCGCAGCCGCCGGAACGCGGACTCGTCGTCGCCGGAGGCACCGGGGTGGGCGAACAGCACCGTGTCCGGGTCGGACAGTGCCTCCCGCAGCGGACGGTCGCCCGCCGGGCCCGCGGTCCGGACGTCGAACCCGTGCCCGCTGCGGCGCAGCAGGTCGGCGACGGCCTCGGTGTCGTCGGTGTGGTCGCCGGCCGACGGCCGGGTCCAGGCGTCGGCGAGCACGACGGCGACCGGCCGGCTCATCCGGAGCGCTCCGGTACGGCCGGGGCGTCCACCAGGTGCGCGAGCAGGTCCCGGACGCCGCCGGGCACGGCCACCTCCACCGGCCGCCACGACGACGGCACCCGCCCCACCGGCAGGAAGGTGTCCGGCCCGCGTCGCCCCTGCGCGAACAGCGCGGCGCCGGAGTTGATCCGGGTCACGAGCACCCGGTCGCCGTGCGCGGCCACCAGGGACGCGGTGTCGACGGTGAGGACGACGTGCTCGGTGTCGGCGTAGCGGGGCAGCGCGTGCAGCCGGCGCAGGCGGGCGGGGTCCGCCCACAGGAACGCGCAGCCGTTGATCCGGCGCAGGTAGTCGGCCACACCGAACCCGGACCCCGGGTCGAGCATCCGTCCCAGGGCTGCCGGGTTGAGCGGGCGCTGGTCACGCAGCCAGGCGATGCCGTGCTCGGGGTGGTGCAGCCGCACCGCCCGCGGGCGACGCGTGGTCAGCAGCCGTTCCCGCTCGTCGCCGGTCACCCCGAACAGGTCGAGCAGCCCCGCGACCGGCAGCAGCCCGTGCGTGGCGATCCCGGGCCACGACGCGGCGGGCGTGGTGTGGAACAGGCGCGGCGCGCGGCGGACGAGATCGTCGGGGTGCAGACTCAGGCCCCCAGGGCCGTGTCGAGATCCGGGTACCAGGTGATGACCTGGTCCAGCCCGGTCATCCGCACCGGCCGGATCACCGCACGGTTGCCCGGGCCGGTGACCCCGTCGAGACGGACCCCGGCCTCACCGGCCGCCCGGGAAGACCGGACCACCGCGGTCAGACCGTGCGACCCGAGGAATCCGACGCCGGACAGGTCCAGCAGCGCCCGCGCCGGTCGCGTCTGGTGGAGCATCTCCGACATCCGGGCCCGGATCGCCTCGGCCTCGGCGAGGTCGACGTCACCGATCACCTCGAGGACGGTCACACCGGGCGCCGGGGTGTGCTCGCGCAGGCTCACCCGGGAGTGCGGCTCCGGCCAGCTGCCCGTGTGGCCGAGCCGCCGGCGGCCGGGCTCGGCCGACGTCACGACGGCCGCCCGGGTTCGGGCACGCCTCGCCCACGACCCCGCCCGCCGGATGGTGCGGGGCCGGATGTCCGGGGACCTACGGCCGAGTTTCCGATGGGCTCACCGTACCGGGCCCCGGGCCGTTGTCCATCGGTCGACCTGCGGGATCCTGTCCGGGGAGAGAGTCTTCACCGGGTGACCATCTCCACATCACCGCGACCCCCGGACCCGGCCGGCGACGGTGCCGTGACCGTCGTGCGGCGCGCCCGCGTCCCCGGCCACGACGGCGCCGTCGACATCGTGATGTCCGGCGGCAGGATCCGGTCGGTGGGTGTCCCGGCGCCCGCCGGGGCACCCGGTACCGACGCGGGGGACCGGCTCGTCGTCGGCGGCCTCGTCGACGCGCACCTGCACCTGGACAAGGCGCTCACCGCTGACCGCTGCTCCTGGTCCGGCGGCACCGTCGACGACGCGATGGCCGAGACCGCGGCGATGAAGGCGGACTTCACCGTCGACGACGTCGCCGCCCGCGCCGGGGCCGTCCTGGCGTCCTGCGTCGCGCACGGCACCACCCGGGTGCGGACCCACGTCGAGCTCGACCCGACCGTCGGGCGACGCGGGCTGGAGGGTGTGCTGGCGGCCGCGGCGGACTGGGCCTGGGCCGTCGACGTCGAGGTCTGCGTGTTCGCCCAGGACGGTCTGACCGGCTCGCCGGAGACGGCCCGGCTGCTCGACGAGGCGCTCGGCGGGGCCCGCGCGGCGGGCCGGCGCGCGGTCGTGGGCGGCGCCCCCTACGCCGACGACGACCCCGCGGGCCAGCTGGACCGCGTGTTCGGGCTGGCCGCGGACCACGACGCCGACGTCGACCTGCACCTGGACCTGTTCGACGGCACCGCCGAGGGCGCGCTGATCGGCACGGTGTGCGACCTGACCGAACGGGCCGGGCTCGGCGGCCGGGTCACCGCGGGCCACGGCACGGCCTGGTCGTTCCTGGAGCCCGAGCAGCGCGCCGCGGTGCTGGACCGGTGCGCCGGGACGGGGGTCGGCGTGGTCTCCCTGCCGTCGACGGACCTGTTCCTCACCGGCCGGGAGACCGGCGCCGGGGCGCCGCGCGGGGTCGTCGTGCTGGACCGGCTCGTCGAGCGCGACGCCGCGGCCGCGGTGGCCACGAACAACGTCCGCAACGCCTTCACCCCCTACGGCGACGGCTCCCTGGTCCGGATGGCGAACCTCTACGCCAACCTGACCCACCAGGCGTCGCCGGAGCAGCTGGCGGCCTGCCTGGACCTGGTCGGCCCGCGCGCCGCCCGGGTGCTCGGCACCCCGGCCGCCGCCACCGGGGTCGTCGCGGGGGCCCCGTCCGACCTGGTCTGCCTCGACGCACCCGACCCGGGCACGGCGGTCGCCGCCGTCGCACCGGTCCGCTGGGTGCTGAAGGGCGGTCGCCGGACCGTCACCGGCGCGGCCGTGGAGCTGCACCCACCGGTGTGACCCGGCTCATCGGTGCAGGCAATCGCGCAGCGGGAACGCTGCCCGACATGAGCACACGTGAGGGCAGGGCCGTGCGGTACGACCGCTACGGCGGCGTCGACGAGCTGTACGTGACCGGTGTCGGGTTCGACGACCCCGGTCCGGGTCGTGTGCTGGTCGAGGTGCACGCGGCCGGGATCAACCCGGGCGAGACCGCGCTGCGCGAAGGCGTGTTCGCCGAGTCCTGGCCCAGCACGTTCCCCAGCGGGCAGGGCAGCGACTGGGCCGGGGTCGTCGCGGCGGTCGGGGAGGGCGTCACCGACGTCGAGCCCGGCGACGACGTCTTCGGCTGGACCGACGACCGCGCCTCCCAGGCCACCCACGTCGACGTGCCCGCCGAGCAGGTACTGCGCCGCCCGGCCGGTCTCGACGTCGCGACGGCCGGTGCGCTCTACATCGCCGGGACGGCCGCGGCCGCGTCGGTCGCGTCGGTGGACCCGCAGCCGGGGGAGACGGTCGTCGTCGCCGGTGCCGCGGGCGGGGTGGGGCAGATCGCGGTGCAGCTGCTGACGCTGCGCGACGTGGAGGTCGTCGGGATCGCCTCCGAGCGCAACCACGACCGGCTGCGCGAGCTGGCCGTGACCCCGGTCGCCTACGGGTCCTCGCCCGAGGAGACGCTGGCGAACCTGCGTGCCGCGACGCCGGACCGGGTGCACGCCGTCGTCGACCTCGTCGGCGGCGGCTACGTCGCGCTCGCCCGCGAGCTCGGTGTCGCCCCGGAGCGGATCAACACGATCATCGACTTCGAGGGCGCGCAGGCCCACGGCGCCGCCACCCGGGGCACCGCCGACTCCGCGGGCCGCGACGACCTCGCCGCGCTCGGCGCGCTCGTCGCCGACGGGGCCCTGCAGGTCGCGATCGCGGCCGGCTACCCGCTCGACGGGGTCCGCGAGGCCTACACCGAGCTGGAGAAGCGGCACACCGCGGGGAAGATCGTCCTGCTGCCGCAGGAGTGATCCGACGCATGCCGGGAACCCCACCGGCGCCACCCCCGAGGAGAGGACACCCGTCGTGCAGATCGGCTTCAAGCTCTTCGCCGAGGCCCACACGCCGCAGGAGATGGTCCGCCAGGCCGTCCGGGCGGAGGAGGCCGGTTTCGACTTCGTCGAGATCTCCGACCACTACCACCCGTGGCTCGAGAGCCACGGGCACTCCGGGTTCGCCTGGTCGATCCTCGCCGCGATCGCGATGCGGACCGAGCGGATCGGCCTGGCCACCGGGGTGACCTGCCCGACGATCCGCTACCACCCGGCGATCATCGCCCAGGCCGCCGCAACGACCGCACTGCTGTCCGACGGCCGGTTCACCCTCGGCGTCGGCTCCGGCGAGCAGCTGTCCGAGCACATCACCGGACACCCGTGGCCGGTCGTCGGGGTGCGGCACGCCATGCTCCGCGAGGCGCTGGAGATCATCCGGCTGCTCTGGTCCGGCGGCTACCGCACCTACCGCGGCAACCACCTGTCCATCGAGGACGCGCAGGTGTTCGACCTGCCGGACACACTGCCGGACATCGTCGTCGCCGCGGGCGGGCCGAAGGCGGCGCGGATCGCCGGTGAACTGGGCGACGGCCTCTTCGCCACCGAGCCCCGCACCGACCTGATCGACGCCTACACCGCGGCCGGCGGGACCGGCTCCCGCTGGGCCGAGGTCCCGCTGGCCTACGCCGGCACCGTCGACGCCGCGCTGGAGTCCGCGCACCGGCTGTTCCGGTTCGGCCCGACCGGCTGGAAGATCCAGGCCGAGCTGCCGAACGTGCGCAACTTCGAGGCTGCGACGGCCTTCGTCCGCAGGGAGGACATGGCCGACGCGTTCGGGGCGGGCCCGGACGTCGAGACCCACGTCGCGACGGTGAAGGGCTTCGCCGACGCGGGCTACGACCGGCTCGCACTGATCAGCGCCGGACCGGACGTCGAGGAGTTCTTCAGCTTCTACGAGGGTGAGCTCGCGGGCCGGCTGCGCGCGCTCTGACCCGCAGGCGGCTCACCGGCCCAGTGGCCGGCGCAGTCGTGCGAACAGCCATGCGGCGGCGCCGGCCGCCAGGACCAGGTGCAGCGCGACCTCCGCCCAGTGCAGCGGCCAGCGGTCGGTCGCAGGGTGCACGAGCACGTAGTTCCCGTCGATGCCCGCGGCCCGCAGGCAGGCGACGTCGTCCTGGGTGCAGCCGGTGCCGGACGCACCGCTGCGCAGGCCACCACCGGTCAGGGTGTAGCCGGAGTCGAGACGTTGTTCCCCGGCGCCCGAGGAACCCCCCAGCGGGAGCGGGCCGGTCCGCAGCCGGGGCGCGACCATGTGGCCACGCAGGGCCGTGATCGCCACCTCGGTCACGACGACGGTCGCGAGCGTCAGCACGGACGCGGCCAGGACCCGGCGCAGCAGCAGCCCCGTCAGCACACCGATCGTGAGCGCGGACAGGGTGCGGGCGAGCGGGACGAGCCCGGTCGCGGCGACGGTGCGCGCGTCGTGCCAGGGTTCGGTCGCGGCGAGACCCGCGTACACCGCGGCCGCGGTGACCACGGTCGTGACGGCGACGCCCCCGCCGACGAGCAGGGCCGAGCCCGCCCAGCGACGCCGGGACACGGACTGGGTCAGCAGCAGCACGTGCGTGCCACGCTCCAGGTCACCGGCCAGCAGGGGAGCCCCGAGGAACGCCCCCACCAGGGCCGGTGCCGCGAGCACCAGGTACCCGGCGACGTCCGACACCGGGTTCTCGATCACCCCGAACGGGTCGCGGGCGACGGTGTCGAGTGCGTCCACCGCGGCCAGCACGACGAGCGCCAGGCACAGTGCGACCCCCAGCCCGGCGGTGACGAGCAGCGCGCCGCGGTGGGTGCGCCAGACGACCCACGTCATCGGGACCCCTCCCGCCCGGCGGCCGCGCGGAGATGACCCACGACCACCTCCAGCAACCCCGGGGCGTGCGCCCGCCACCCGGCGGGCGGCTCCGGCCGGCTGCGGCCGCGGACGAGGACGGTCTGCCCGCGACCGTGCACCCGCTGCTCGACGACGGTGTGGTCGTCCGGCCAGCCGGTGTCCCCGGCCGGCCCGTCGAGGATCCGGTGCTCGGCCAGCAGGTCGTCGATGTCGGCGTCGATCAGGACCCGCCCGCGGTCGAGGAACAGCAGCCGGTCGCAGCTGTCCTGCAGGTCCTCGACCTCGTGCGAGGCGAGCACCGCGGTCGCCCCGGTGCCGGCGACGTGCCCGGTGACCGCGGCCAGCACCCGGCGGCGGGTCAGCGGGTCGAGCCCGGCCAGTGGTTCGTCGAGCAGCAGCAGGTCCGGCCCGGGGCCCAGGACCAGCGCGAGCGCGAGCACCGCCCGTTGCCCGCTCGAGAGCGCCGCCGTCCGGCGCTCCGCCGGGAGCTGCCCGGTGAGGTCGGCGACCCGGCGGTCGTCCCAGCGGCCGGGGTTGAGCGCCGCCCCCAGCCGAAGCGTCTCGGCGACGGTGAAGTCGTCGGGCAGCGGCTTCGACGGAGCCAGGTGGCCGACCGCCGGGTGCGGCCCGCCGGTGGGCACCGGTGCACCGAGCACCTCGGCGGTGCCCTCCGTCGGGAGGTCGAGCCCGGCCAGCAGGCCGAGCAGCGTGGACTTCCCGGCGCCGGGGGCGCCCGTCAGGGCGACGACGGAGCCGGGCTCGACGGTGAGCGAGCAGTCGCGCAGCGCCGGGGTCCCGCCGAAGCGGCGGCCGAGCCCGGAGGTGCGCACCGCATCGGTCGTGGCGGTGGTCATGCGTCTCCTCGGTCGTAGTGCCGGTCGAGGGCTGCACGCACCAGCGCGTCGGCCTCCTCCCGGGACAGCCCGGTCGTGACGGCGCGGGCCGCCCAGTCCTCGAGCTCGGCCCGTAGCGGCGAGTTCGTGGCGGGCTCCGAGGCCGTGGCGTCGGGGCGGACGAAGGTCCCGACACCGCGCTTCGCCTCGACCAGCCCGTCCCGCTCCAGCTCCCGGTAGGCCTTGAGCACGGTGTTCGGGTTGATCGCGGTGGCCTCGACGACCTCACGGGCCGTCGGCAGCCGGTCCCCGGCCCGCAGCGTGCCCAGCAGCAGCGCCTCCCGCGTCTGCCGGACGATCTGTGCGTACGCAGCCACCCCGGAGCGCCGGTCGATCCGGTACTCGATCACCGGTGCCTCCTCTCCGGACGGTGGTGCCACATCATGCGGGCCGGGTGCCGATCCCCCACCGGCACCCGGCCCGGCGGACGGCCGGCGCTCCCCGGATCCCCTCCGTCCGGGGAGCGCCGACCGTGGCTCAGGCGATGATCCCGCAGCTCAGTCGCGTCTCCTCGGTGGCGGGCCGGACGTCGCAGTAGGTGCGCAGATCCGGGTTGAGCAGTGTCCGCTCGCCGATGGTCACCCCGTTCTCGCTGACCACGATCCGCTCGTAGCCGCCGCCCTCGGTCGGGATGTCGCTCCGGCCTCCGGCGGGAAGCGTGAAGGAGTACCCGCTCCCGTGGGGGCCCAGGACCGTCACGTCCACCGGTCCGTGGCCCGACGTGACCGTCAGGGGTGTCGGGTCGATGGTGACCGGGTCGGCGAGCGCGGTGCCGGTGGCGCCGCCCATCGCGATCGCGGCGGCCAGGAACCCGATGATCGTGCGTCGTGCGTGCATGTCGTGTCTCCCCCTCGGGGTCGCCTGATTCCTACTTTCACTAGTTAACTAGTGAAATCAGGGAAGCGCAACCCCTCCGGTCGGAGGGGGCGGCGCGTGTCCGGCGGGCGGCAGGGTGGCGGCCATGAACAGGGTCGTTCGCTTCACCGAGCTCGGCGGTCCCGAGGTGCTGACGGTCGTCGAGGAGCCGGTGCCGCAGCCGGGGCCGGGGGAGGCCGTCGTCGCCGTCGAGGCGATCGGGCTGAACCGGGCCGAGTCGATGTTCCGGCGCGGTGAGTACATCGAGCCGACCCGGCTCCCGGCCGGTCTGGGCTACGAGGCTGCGGGCACCGTCGCCGCCGTCGGCGCGGGCGTGGACCGCTGGTCGGCGGGGGACCCGGTGAGCATCGTCCCGGCGTTCTCGATGAACGACCACACCGTCTACGGCGACCATGCCCTCGTCCCGGCCCGCGCCCTGGTCCCGCGGCCGGTGGACGCGGTGACCGGGGCCGCGACCTGGATGCCGTTCCTCGTCGCCTACGCCGGGCTGCTCGAACCGCGCGTCCTGCAGCCGGGCGACCACGTGCTGGTCACGGCGGCGTCGTCGAGCGTGGGGCTGGCGGCGATCGCGACCGCGAACCGGATCGGCGCCGTCCCGATCGCCACCAGCCGCAGCCGCGCCAAGGCGCAGGCGCTGCTCGACGCCGGGGCCGCACACGTCGTCGCCACCGGGGAGGAGGACCTGGTCGCGCGCTGCCGGGAGATCACCGGCGGGCGGGGCCTGGACGTCGTGTTCGACGCCGTCGCCGGCCCTGCCGTCGAGACGATGGCCGACGCGGTCCGCCCGGACGGCACGATCGTCATCCACGGCAGGCTCTCCGGTGAACCGACGATCTTCCCGACGGCGACGCTGCCCGACCTCGTCGTCCGCTCGTTCACCCTGTTCGCGATGACCCGCGATGCCGAACGCCTGCGCCGGGCGGCCGCGTTCGTCGCCGCGGGGATGCGCGGTGGGGACTTCGCCCCACAGGTGGACCGGGTGTTCGACGGGCTCGACCAGGTCGTCGCCGCGCACGAGCACCTGGAGTCCAACGCCCAGGTCGGGAAGATCGTCCTGCGGCCCTGACCGGGCGGCTCAGCCGTCCAGCTTCGACGGGTCCAGGGTCGCCTTCTTGACCCCGAGCCTGCGGTTGAGCAGCAGCGTGATCCCGTAGAGGACCAGGCCGAGCAGGAGCAGCAGCCCGGCCAGCTCGTACTGGATCGCGTCCCGCCCGGAGAACGGCAGGACCAGGTACAGGCTGGCGACGGCGCCGACGACCGGCAGGCCGGGCGGGGCCCGGAAGTGGTCCTCGGGGATCCGGTCGCGGCGAAGCACCAGCACCGCGATGTTGACGATCGTGAACACGGCGAGCAGCAGCAGCGAGGTCGTGCCGCCGAGCGCGGAGACGACGTCGGAGTCCGAGTCCAGCGACACGTAGCTGATCAGCGCGAACGAGATCAGCGTGGTGAAGATGATCGACACCCACGGCGTGCGGCGGAACGGGTGCACCCGTGCCAGCGGCTTGGGCAGCACGGCCTGGTTGGCCATCCCGTAGAGCAGCCGCGAGGCCATCAACATGTTGATCAGCGCCGAGTTCGCGACGGCGAACATCGAGATGAACGGCAGGACCAGGTCGGCCGGGATGCCGGGCGCCCCGGCGCGGACGACCTCGACCAGCGGCGTCTCGCTCGCCGCCAGCGGGCCGACCGGGACCAGCGCCACCGCGCAGATCGCGACGAGCACGTAGATGACCCCGGTGATGGTCAGCCCGGTGATCATGATTCTGGGGAAGATCCGGCGCGGCTCGTGGCACTCCTCGGCCATGTTCACCGAGTCCTCGAAGCCGACCATCGCGAAGAACGCCAGCGAGGTCGCCGAGGTGACCGCCAGGAACACCCCCTTGTCCTCGGGGGTGTCGAAGGCGACGACCCGCGACCAGTCGGCGTCGCCGCCGGCGATCGCGTAGATCCCGATCAGGATCACCAGGAGCAGGCCGGAGAGCTCGACGATCGTGAGCACCACGTTGACCTTCACGCTCTCGCCGACGCCGCGGAAGTTCACCGCCGCGACCAGCAGCATGAATCCCAGCGCGATCAGCACGATGCCGCCGTTGCCCAGGTCCAGCCCGAAGCCCTCGTTCAGGTTCGCCGCGAACGCCCGTGACGCCGTCGACGCCGAGGTGATCCCCGAGCTCATCACCACGAAGGTGACCATGAACGTCAGGAAGTGGATGCCGAACGCCTTGTGCGTGTAGAGCGCCGCGCCCGCCGCCTGCGGGTACTTCGTGACCAGCTCCAGATAGGAGAACGCGGTGATCATGGCGACGGCGAAGGCGACCAGGAACGGCACCCACGCCGCCCCGCCGACCTCCTCGGCGACCTGGCCGACCAGGGCGTAGATGCCCGTACCCAGGATGTCGCCGACGATGAACAGCAGCAGGAGCCTGGGCCCCATGACCCGCTTCAGCGCGGGCCCGTCCTCCGCCGTCGACGTGGTGGCGTCCGCCATCGTGGTGCGCTCCCCTCCGCGGCGGCCCGTGCCGCCCGCGACCGGCTCAGCCTGGTGGGGGGTTCGTGCCGTGTCGAGTCGAAAGGGTGGAGTGTTCATCTGGAGGGAGCGTGTGTGGCCCCGCTGACGTGGCGTTCACTGTCCGGCGCGCGCTCGTCGCAGGAGCCGGAGGTCGCCGTGTGTACCGCTACCGAGTGATCGCCTGTCTCGTCGCGCCGGGAGGTCCTGCTCCAGGCCGGCATGTGGCGGACGTGCCGATGTTCATGGTCGCCCGCGGCGACGTGGTGCGGATGCGGATCGCCGACGGCAGCGGCGCGGTGCGCCCCGACGCATCTGTCGGAGGGCCTGATGGCGCACCTCGTGTACGAGGGGGTGACCACGCCGTACCGGGTCGGCGGGCCGTCGGGCAGCGACCCGGAGTGAGCAGGCTCAGCCGCGGTGCCGGGACCGGCGCGGGGTGTCCGGGTAGGGCTCGGGGTAGCCGTCGTCGACCGGGCCGGGCTGCGGCGGCTGCGACGCGTGCGACGGGGGCACCGGACGGCCCTGCGGCGGGCCGGACGGCATCGGCGGCGCCGGCACCGTCGGCTGTCCGACGGCGCGGGGTGCGGGGGCGAGGGCCCGCTCGCGGTCCCGCTCGGCCTGGTCGCGGAGCAGGTCGCGGATCTCCTTCAGCAGGTCGAGGTCGGTCTCCAGGGCCGGGTCCCCGGCGTCGCGCTTGCGGCGCTCCTGGAGCCACTTCATCGGGAAGACGACCAGGAAGTAGATGACCGCGGCGGTGATCAGGAACGTGATGACGGCGTTGAGGAAGCTCGCGTAGTCGAGCTGCACCTCGTCGGTCAGCGGGATCGTGCCCGGGGGCACGGCGTTCTCCCCGCCGGAGAACAGCCGGAGCAGCGGCTCCAGGAACGCCTTCGTGAAGGCGGTGACCACGGCCGTGAACGCCGCACCGATGACGACGGCGACCGCCAGGTCGATCACGTTGCCACGCAGCAGGAATTCCTTGAAGCCCTTCAGCACGCCGGAGCACTCCTCGAGATCGGGTCGGGGGCGGGGGTGGGTCCGGCGAAGGAGGGTAACCGGACCATGACCTCCGTGCCGGGCCTGCGCCCGCACGGTGCGGCCCGGCGCGGCGGACGGGACGCGCCGGTCGACGGGCGGCCCGGGCGCGGGGTCGAGGGTCAGGCGGTGGG
>NZ_WWFY01000122.1:0-1191 GCF_009864975.1 Pseudonocardia sp. SID8383 | reverse complement strand
CCTGGGCGCTGCTGACCGTTCCGTCCGGCGCGCCGCCCGCCGGGCAGGGTGCACCGGCGACGACCGGACCGGTGCAGCCCGCCGAGGCCACGACCACCCTGCCCGACGCCGACCTGCGCCTCGGCCGCCCGCTCGCGCCGGTGTCCTGCGCGGCGCCGGCGGACCTGGTCGTCGTCGGCGCGGCCGTCGACCCCGCGCGCTACCGCGAGGACGTGTCCGAGCACCTGCGCGCACACCCCGGCGCGAACTACCTGCGCGCCGACGGCAGCTGCGTCCCCTTCCGGTCCCGGACCGACGCGGGCAACCCGATCTACGTCTCCTACCTGGGACCGTTCGCCGACCGTGGCGACGCCTACCTGCGCCCGGTCACCGGCCCGGTCGGATCGGCGGGCCCGCGGCCCTGCTGATCCTGAGCGGGTGCTTCCGCGGCGAGCGCCGCTACGACCACTTCCGCGACGAGCTCGGTCTCGGCGGCACCGTCCTCAACGACCGGCTGCGCGTGCTGGTGGAGGAGGGCGTGCTCGATCGCGTGCCCTACCAGGAGCGTCCGGTCCGGCACGAGTACCGGCTCACGCCCAAGGGTGCCGACCTCTACCCGGTGCTGGTGGCGCTGATGAACTGGGGCGACCGGTACGCCGTCGACGTCCCACCGGTCCGGCTGGTGCACCGCGGCTGCGGCCACCCCGCCGAGCCCCGGCTCACCTGTGCGCACTGCGCCGAGCCGGTGGCGTGGCGGGACATGACCGCCGAGGTCGAGCCCGACGCCTGGTGAGCACCACGGCGGGGCCGGTACCTCAGGCGCCGCCCGGCGGGTGCCGCCCATCGCCCGGGGCGAGCAGGGCGTCGGCCGTCGCCGCGTCGCAGACCAGGGTGTGGACCAGGCCCGAGCGCAGCACGGCGCGGGTGGCCTCGGCCCGCTCCGGGTCCCTGACCAGGGCGATCACGTCGCCCGCGGCCCGCAGGTCCGCCTCCCCGGCCGCGACGAGCTGGTGCGCCGGTCCGCTGTCGAGGACCCGGCCGGCGCGGTCGATCAGCAGCCCGACGACCTCGCCGACCGCGCCGCCCGCGGCCAGCCGTCGTCGTTCGGGGGCGGTCAGCACGTCGTGCACGGTGGAGTGCCCGGCCCGCCACGCCCCGATCCCGACGACCGCGGTGTCCAGCGCGGCGCAGCGGGCCAGCGCGTCGGCGACG
>NZ_WWFY01001207.1:0-201 GCF_009864975.1 Pseudonocardia sp. SID8383 | reverse complement strand
TCGTCCTCGGCGAACACACAGCCCGCCGCCCGGAGCCGGGCGACCAGGTCCGGGTCGGGCCGGGGCACGGTCAGGCGGCGAGCACCGCGGCGGCCCCGGCGGCGTAGCGCTTGAGGACGGCGGTCACCACGTCGTCGTGCACTCCCAGCGGGTCGGCGACGACGTCGCCCCCCGATCCGAGCAGCCGCGTCTGGAAGACCC
>NZ_WWFY01001206.1:0-204 GCF_009864975.1 Pseudonocardia sp. SID8383 | reverse complement strand
GGCGGACGACGGTGCGCGTCGCCGGGCGGGAGGGCACAGCCGGCTCCACCGGGAGGGCCGAGCGGTCCGCGGCCGGGTCTCAGGGCAGGCCGACGAGGATCCCGCCCGGCTCGGGAGCCGCGGCCAGCGCCCCGGCGAGCGCGTCCAGCCCGGCTCGCCGGGTGACCAGCCGGCCCGGGTCGAGCCGCCCGTCGGCGACGAGTG
>NZ_WWFY01001205.1:0-210 GCF_009864975.1 Pseudonocardia sp. SID8383 | reverse complement strand
TTGCGCGCCCGGGACCTGCTGGTCGCCGGCCGCACCGGGGAGCGGCCGGGCCGCTGCCGCGGGACCGTCCGGGTCACCGAGTGCAGTGCCGCCGGAAACGGTGCCGCCGGGAACGGTGCCGCGCCCGGCCGGCCGCTGCTGGTGCAGACCCAGGAGATCGGCGACCCGCTGCTCGACGCCTCCCCCGCCCACCTCGCCGGGCACCGGGTC
>NZ_WWFY01001204.1:0-306 GCF_009864975.1 Pseudonocardia sp. SID8383 | reverse complement strand
GTGCGCGGCCCGGCGGTCCGGGAAGGGGGCGCCGTCGTAGAGGGCGGCCGGCACCAGCGGGTGGCGGAACCGGAGGCGGGGGCCCGAGGCCTGCAGCAGCCCGGAGTGCAGCGCCTCGTCCCAGGTGGAGGCGTCGACACCCCACCCGGCACCGGCCCGGTCGACGACGTGCCGGTCGCCCCGCCCCTCGGCGGCCGCCAGCAGCAGCAACGCCCGGGTGGCCGGTTTCAGCGCCTCGGCACGGGCGCAGAACGCCTGCCGCAACCGGGGCCCCACCGGCATCGGCTCCCCGGACGCCCCGTCGCG
>NZ_WWFY01001203.1:0-369 GCF_009864975.1 Pseudonocardia sp. SID8383 | reverse complement strand
GACCTCGACGCAGCCGGTGCCGCCGCAGCCGCAGAGCCGCCCGGCGCGCTCGATCACGACGTGCCCGATCTCCCCGGCGACGCCGCGGGCACCGGGCAGCACCCGCCCGTCGACGACGATCCCGCCGCCGATCCCCACGTCGGCGGAGACGTAGACGAAGTCGTCGGCCTGCCCCAGGTGCGCGAGCGCCCCGAGCGAGGCCTCGTTGCCGACGAGCAGCGGCACCTCACCGAGCGCACCGGCGTGCTCGGCGGGGCGGCAGCCGTCGAGCCGGGGCAGGTTCGGGGCCCTCAGCAGTACCGCCGCGCCGTCCGAGCCGCGCACCGGTCCGGGGACGGCGATCCCGGCCCCGGCGACCGTTCGGCCGGT
>NZ_WWFY01001202.1:0-420 GCF_009864975.1 Pseudonocardia sp. SID8383 | reverse complement strand
CCGGGACCGCCCCGGCCGCGGCCCGCAGCAGGTCCGGCTGCAGCGCCAGGACGAGGGCGACGGCCGCCACCGCGACCAGGTGCCCCGCGACCCGTTCGAACACCACGGCCCGGACCCCGGCACCGAGGTTCCCCTCGCTGCGCCCGTGGCTGACCGCGCGGTGGACGTCGCCGAGGACCCCGGCGGGCAGCAGCGAGTTGAGGAAGGTGGCGCCGTAGCAGTCGGCCACTGCGCGTCGCGCAGTCAGGCCGAGCCCGATCGAGCGGGCGACCATCCGCCACCGCCAGGCGCTGAGCACGGTCGCGACCGCGCCGAGCAGCAGCGCGGCGACGACCGCCGCCGGCCCCACGCCGCGCAGCCGCTCCAGCACCGGCCCGACACCGACCTGCACGACCAGCGCGGCCAGCAACCCGGCCCCGG
>NZ_WWFY01001201.1:0-36134 GCF_009864975.1 Pseudonocardia sp. SID8383 | reverse complement strand
CGCGGGGGGCGCGGGCGGGCCCGCGTCGTCCGGGCGCCGACGCGTACGCCGGGGCCGGCGCACCTCGTCGTCGCCGTCCTGCACCGGGCCTCCTCGTCGCGACCGCCGGAGCGGAAGCGCGTGACGGGCGCGGCGTCGGGGGAGCGCGCCCTTCCGGGATCATGCGGTCGCAGGGACCGCACGGGGGATCTTATTCGGCCCGGCTCGGCGCGGGTGGCGCGGGGCGCGACGCGCCCTGCTCCGGTTGGGGGATCGACCGGCGTCCGGATGCCGGGCCGGCGAGGCTCACCCGGCCGTCGGCGTCGCGGTGGGCGACGGCGTTCCGGCCCGCCTGCTTGGCCGTGTAGAGGAGCACGTCGGCCTCGGTGACGAGGGCCTCGACGTCGTCGTCGCCGGGACGGGACCGGGCCACGCCGATGCTGATCGTCATCCGCAGGTCGGGGTGCAGATCGCTCCAGTCGTGCGCGGCAACGCTCTCCCGGGCGGTCTCGCAGGCCGCGACGCCCTCCTCGGCCGTGAGCCCGGGCAGCACCAGCGCGAACTCCTCGCCGCCGTAGCGGGCGCAGAACGCCCCGGGCGGCAGGGCCCGGCCCAGCTCCAGCACCATCCGCTGCAGGACCCGGTCCCCGAACGGGTGCCCGTGGGTGTCGTTGACCAGCTTGAAGTGGTCGATGTCGGCGAGCGCCAGGCAGACCGGCAGGCCCGTGCCCGCGGCGAGCAGGTCGATCAGCCGCTCGTCGAGGTAGCGGCGGTTGTACGACGCCGTCAGGCTGTCGCGGCGGCTCTGCTCACGGGCCTCGGCGTGCTCGCGGCGGAGCCGGTCGAGCTCGTCGGGGGGGCTGGGGGCGTTGAGGCCGTGCAGGAGCCGGACGGCCTCGCGCAGGTGCAGGTAGGCCTGCTCGTAGCGACGGTGCTCCGCGAGCCGCTCGGCGGCCGCGGTGTGCAGGGCCGCGCGGGCCGCGGGGGAGGCGGGGGCGACGTCGTCGCCCGGCGTGTCGGGTCCGGGAGCGGGGGGCGACGGGTCGAGACGGCGTGCGGACCGCACGAGCCTGCGCACCGTCCATGCGGTGTCGGTCATGGTCCACCTCCCCGTCGTCGAGCCGTTCGGCCACTGGGACTGTTCATCGGTGACACCCCCGGGACGCTTGAGGCGTACGGCGCGTCGGCACCCGTTCGGCGCCCTGGTTCCCCCGGGTCGGGGTAACGCGTGTTCGCCCCGGGGTCGCCGTGATCAACCTCCGGAGTGCTCCACGTCCGCCCCGAAGGGGATCGACGGGTCGTCCGGGTCGTCGAGCCAGTGCTCGGGCAGCACGACGCGACCGGGTGACCCCTGGCGCCCGCGCGGACCGTCGGCGTCGGCCGGGAACGGCTCGTCCGGGTCCAGCCCGGACAGCAGCTCGTCGAGGTGATCGATCGACTCCACCATCCCGAGGCTGCGCCGCAGCTCCGGGCCGACCGGGAAGCCCTTGAGGTACCAGGCGATGTGCTTGCGCACGTCGCGGATGCCCTTGTGGTCGCCCATGTGCTCGCACAGCAGCACGGCGTGCCGGCGCAGCGTCGCGGCGACCTGGCCCAGGTTCGGCGGGGCGGGCAACTCGCGGCCGGCGAACGCGGCCTCCAGGTCCCCGAACAGCCACGGCCGGCCCAGGCAACCCCGGCCGACCACGACGCCGTCGCAGCCGGTCCGGGCGACCATGTCCAGGGCGTCCTGCGCGGAGAAGATGTCGCCGTTGCCCAGCACCGGGACGTGGGACGGGACGGCGTCGCGCAGCCGGGCGATCTCGTCCCAGTCCGCGGTGCCGGAGTAGCGCTGGGCGGCGGTGCGGGCGTGCAGCGCGACGGCGACGGCGCCCTCGTCGACGGCGATCCGCGCGGCCTCGAGGTGGGTGTGGTGCTCGTCGTCGATGCCGATGCGCATCTTCACGGTGACCGGGCGGTCCCCGGCGCCGGTGACCGCGGCCCGCACGATCCGGCGGAACAGCTCCCGCTTGAACGGCAGCGCCGCCCCGCCACCACGACGGGTGACCTTCGGGACCGGGCAGCCGAAGTTCATGTCGATGTGGTCGGCCAGGTCGCGCTCGACGATCATCTCCGCGGCTTGCTGCATCGACACCGGGTCGACGCCGTAGAGCTGCATCGAGCGGGGGTGCTCGTCCGCGTCGAAGGCGATCATGCGGAACGTCAGCGGGTTCTTCTCGACCAGCCCGCGAGCGGTGATCATCTCGCAGACGTAGTAGCCGGCGCCCTGCTCACGGCACAGGCGGCGGAACCCGGGGTTGGTGATGCCGGCCATCGGCGCGAGCACCACGGGGGTGTCGACCTCGAACGGGCCGATGCGCAACGGCGGCAGCACGCGGTCACGGCGGGCGGGGGTGTCCGTCCGCGCGTCGCGGACGCTGTCCAACACGGTCACGCCCACCAGTGTCCCAGGCCCGCGTCGCGGCGCCGACCTGGGCGTCGGTCAGAAGTCGACGGTGACGCAGCCGGGGCGTCCGCCCGCGGTGCCGGCGTGCCCGGCGTGGGTGGCGGTCGGCTTCTCGTGGAGGACGACGGACTCCGCGCGCCGGTCGTCCGGGAAGACCCACGGGACGGTGCTGGTCGACTCGCCGGCGCCGTTCGCGTCGGTGGTCACGTCGAGCCAGATCTCGTTCATCGGGTTCGCGTAGGACGGGTCGACGCTCGGCGTCACCGGGTCCTCGGAGAACTGGTAGTGCGGGCCCGCGTCGGTGCCCGCGGCCGCGGTGCAGGGCTTCGTGTGCGCGTGCGCGCCATAGGTCCGGTTCGGCACCAGACCGCTCACCCGCAGCGTGGTGACGGTCGAGCCGTCCTGCTCGGCGCTGGTGACCTCGACGGTCGAGCCGGCCGGGACCAGCGCGGCGTCGTAGGTGTGGGCGGGTCCCTCGCCGCCCTGGGCGAACGTCGCGGAGACCCGGGGCGCGGCGCTCTGCGGCTGCTCGTCGCCGCCGCTGCTGCCGCAGGCGGTGAGGACGAGCGCAGCGGAGCCGAGCAGAGCGATCGAGGCGACGGAGCGTACGTGGATCATGCCGACGATGATCGTTCGTCGGGCCGGGGTGGGCACTGCGAGATCGGACATCGAGGCAGGTTCCACCGGTTCGTGTGGCGGCCACGCCCGGTCCCCGTACCTCCCCGCAGGCGGCCCCGCGGCCCGCACGTGCCCGCGACGCCGCCCGCCCCGCCCGGGAACCGCTCTGCGACAGCGGATCCGGTCGTTCGGTGGGGGCGCCGCGGTGAGCGACACCCGACACGGTGATGGTGTCGCGACGACGAGATGCCCGGTTGCGGACGGTAAGATGGCGTCCGGTTCGCCACGACCGGCCGGGGGTAACCGGTGGCGGGCCGGGCCCGGGGTGTCCGGGGTCGGTCAGGGGCCTCTAGCTCAATCGGCAGAGCAGCGGACTTTTAATCCGCGGGTTCGGGGTTCGATCCCCCGGGGGCCCACATTCTCCCAGGTCACGAGCCTGGTTCCTCGAAACCGTCAAGATCGACCCCCGGATTACCCCCGGGATTGCTGAACACCTCCAGGACTCCGGCGGCCCCGGTCTGGGCGACCTTGCGCCCGAAGTAGTTGTCCTGGGTCATCGAGATCTTGGCGTGCCCGAGCTGGTCGGCGGCCTGGCGCGCGGTGAGGCCGGCCTCGTCCATGAGGGTCGCCACGGTCTTGCGGTAGACGTGGGAGGTCACCCACTCGTACCCGGCGGCGTCGAAGATCTTGCGCAGGTCCGACTGGGTGTTCGACGGGTCCCGCAGCCCACCGTGCGGCGCGGTGAACACGACCTCCCACTCGTTCGGCACGCTCGCGGCACGTCGACGACGGAGCATCGCGACCGCCCAGCCCGGCAGCTCCAGCGTGCGGAAACCGCTCTTGCTCTTCGGCCGGGGTTTGATCGTGAGGCCCTGGCCCTTGATCCGGACGACGGTGCCGCGGACCTCGACCGTCGCGGCGTCGAGATCGAGCGACGGCCAGGTGATGGCGGCCGCCTCACCGATACGCAGGCCGGTCGAGAGCATGAAGTCGGTGAAGTCGACCAGGTCCCATTCCCGGGCCTTCGGATTCGCGCTGATCTTCTCGCGGAGGTCGACGGCCTGCACCACGGTCAGTGACCGGGCGGACGAGGTGCTGTTCTCGCTCCGGCCGACGTCGCGCACGAGATTGCGGTCGAGCGCGTCGTGGCGGACCGCCAGGCCGACGAGGCCGCTGAGCACCGTGCGCGTCGTCTTCGCGGCACCGGCCCCGTAGCGGTCGTGGACCTCGACCACGAGGCGATCGAGCCGGGACACGGTCAGCTCACGGACCCTGAGCATGCCGACGCCGTCGCGGACGTGCCGGTCCCATCGGTAGCGGTAGGCCTCGGCGGTCGTCGGAGAGCGCTTGCCCAGTCGGACGGCGCGGTCCATCTCGGCCAGCCACAGCTCTCCGAGGTCGCGCACGGTCGAGTCGCGGGTGACCTCTCCGCCCTGCGAGACCCGGCCGCGATCACGCAGGGCCAGCCGAAGGGCGTTCTCCGCGCCGGATCGGCTCTGTCCGGTTCGCTCGACGTCACGCACGACCCCGTCGTGATCGCGGTAGCTCGTCCGTGCGCGGTAGCGCTTCTGGCCGAGCTGGTAGACGCGGATGCGGCCGTGTGTGCCGATCGGCAGGGGAGGGCGGGCCATCACGCCACCTCGTCCCGCAGCGATGCGACCCACTCGCGGACGTCGTCGGGGATGTAGCGGACGTGCTTGCCCATCCGCCGGCCCCGGGGCCCGTAGCCCTGGCAGCGCCAGCGGTAGAGCGTCTGGACGGGGATGCCGAGGTACTCGGCGACATCCTTGACGCCCCACAACTTCTCGATCCCGTTCATGAGGTCCTCCCGAGGCGTGTGCGGTCGGTGCTGCGGGTCTGGCGTTGCTCGCGTCGTCGTTCGGCGATGCCGAGGGCGATCTCTCGTTCGGCGTCGTTGCGGTGCCCGATGTGGACGACGGCCCAGTCGTTGACCACCAGCACCGAGCCGGGCTCAGCCGGGGCGTCGAGGGCGGCGAGGGTCTCGCCGAGCCGGTAGGCGCGCCGGTCCCCGCGGATCGCCCCGAAGGTGGTCGAGTAGGCGCGGGATTTGGTGAGGAAGTGGCCGCGGAACCCGAGCATGTGCGCCCAGCGGCGCAGGTTCAGGCCCTCGTACTCCTCGCGGCCGCCGAGCTCCCACGCGGTCTCGACGAGCCTGCGGTGGTGTGGGGTGATGTCGAGGTGGTCGAGGTGGGCAATGTCCCGGATCGGCCGGTCGGTCGCTTCGCTCTTGCCGGTGCCCTTGGTGGCGTACTTGGCGACGTAGGCGGCCAGGGCACTGTCGGTGATCTCGCCGTCGTCGTTCTCCAGCGAGGCCGCGGTCGTGCTGGTGATGGGGCGGATGTCGACCTGCGTCCCCCAAGCCAGCGTCTGCGGGGTGCCGTCCGGCCGGTCCACGGTCAGCGACACGTCGTGGGCGGCGTCCCGGATGGCCGCATGGAGTGCCTCGGTGGTGATCCCGGGCGGTGGGGCGGTCCAGGGCCCCTCGGGTCCGTCGAGGCGGACGACGGCGTGGAAGTGGACCAGTCCACGGCGTTGGTACTCGGCCACCTTGGCGTAGGACAGCCGTGCGTGATCCCGGAAGTCGCGGACCCGGACGCCGAGGACCTGCGCGAAGAGCCGTCGGAGGCGGATGGCGAAGCGGTTCCACAGGACCCCGGAATGCGCCTGCCACAGCACCGCACCCACGTAGTCGTGCGACTCAGGATCGAGTGCGCAGCCGATGCGGGGGTCGTCGCGGTGGTGCTTGTCGCCGCAGCGGCAGGGGATGACGAGGCCGCGGGCGGTGACCCGGCGGGTGTGGACCGGTCCGAACGAGGGCGCGGTCAGGGTGACGAACAGCCGCGGGTGGGCGGCGGCGGTGTCCGGGACGCCCTTTCCGCCGGCCATCCCGGAGCGGAGCAGGTGGTAGGCGTCGGAGGCGTAGCGGTCCGAGCAGGCCGGGCAGACGCTGGCCCGGCGGTTGCCGCAGGGGGCGAGGATCTCGCCTTCTCTCTCGGCGAGGACGGTGCCGGTGGCCTTGTCGTAGATGCGGGATGAGCCGGTGAGGTGGATGGGGGCGGCGCAGCCGCCGATGGCGGTGACTTCTCGGCGCCAGGTCTGGAAGCCGTCGGAGCGCAGCAGGTGGGACAGGTCGTGGTCGTGCTGGTCGGGCGTAGTCGTGGCAGCCGTGATCACGGCATCCCTCCGAGGGACGAGGTGAGTGGGTGGGGGGTGGCTCCGGCCCCGCCGGGAGCTGGACTCGTCTGCGGCGGGGCCGGGCCGGATCGGCCGGGGTCAGCGGCGGTAGAGGCGGTGCTCGTGCTCGATCTCGACCGGTCCCGGGGTGTAGCCGTGGTAGCGGGCGAGGAGCCGGGCAGCGGCCCGGTAGGAGCTGGCGTGGCCGACGGTGGCGCCGTGGTCGTTCTCGACCCGGTAGCGGCCGCCGTCGCGCAGCACGGTCCCTCCCTGCCCGGTGGTGCCGAGGCAGACCAGGGCCTTGCCGGGTTCGACCACGTCGACGCCGATCACCCCGGTGGAGCGCTGCGGCGTCTTCGCGGGCTCCAGCGTCGGTGCCGGGATGGGGCGCAGGTGGTCCCAGCGCGACACCATGTCCCGGGTCGCTTTCGGCACGAGCACGGAGCGAGCGGGACCCTCAGCGCCGTTGTGGTGGACGTGGTGGGTGCCGCCGAGGCGGAGGTGTCCGGTGTCGAGGAGCTGACCGACGGTGTCCCCGTCATGGCGGGCCACCGGGTCGGCGCAGCCGGGTCGGGCCGGGTCCGCGCGCAGCACGAGTCCGGTGCGTTCGATGAGGAACAGTCCCGGGTCCTGGGCCAGGGCGACGACGCGGGCGACCTCGCGCGGGTCCTGTGTCGCGGCGGGGCCGTGGTCGGTGGTCTCGACGGTGACCGGATCCCCGAACAACGCGCCCTGCACCGTGCCGGTCATGCGGACCACCACCAGGTCGCGCGCGCCTCCCACGACCACTCCCGGGCGAGCTGCCGGACCACGTACCACTCCGCCACGACCGCACCGCCCGTGACGACCCAGAACCAGCCAGACGTCGATCCGAGGTAGAGCCACGTGGCGCCGACGATCAGCGCGAACAGCAGGGTGAACTTGGCCCAGGTGCATAGGACCCATGCGGTGGTGGTGCCCATCAGGCGGCCCCCCGCTCGGGGTTGAGGTCGATCACGTCGGCGTCCGGCGGCGGGGTGCAGCGCTGGACCAGTTCGGTGATGTCGTCGTCGGACACGTAAGCGGCCCGGAAGCGGACGGGGAGGCGTGAGCCCTTGTCGATGACAAACCCGATCCCGGCATGACGCGTGTCGCCGGGGATCTCATCGGCCAGCGCCCCACGCTCCCGGGCCCCTTCGCCCAGCACCATGTCGACGTGGCTCGCGGCGGTGACGCCGAGGCAGATGCGCTGGGTGAACAGCTCCCGGACGTCGACGACGTCCTTGGAGGGCTCCTGTAGGTAGCCGTGGACGGCGAACAGCGACGCCCGCCCCTGCGTCATCACCTCCGCCAGCAGCCGCAGCGCATCCCGCACACTCGACCGATCGCCGTACGCGGTCAGCATCGCCATCTCGTCGATGACCAGCAGCTCCACCGGCGTCGCCGGGCTGGGGGTGCAGGCGCGGATGTTCTGGTCGCGCATGTCGTCCTGCCGGTCGCGCATCGCGTCCCGGAACTCCGTGAGCAGCTCCAGCGCCTGGGGCATGGTGGTGGCGTAGCGGTGGAACAGCGGGGCGCCTTGTTCGGTCTCCACACCGCCCTTGAGGTCGACCATCCACACGCGGACGATGCCGTCGCGGATGCACGGGCCCACGCCGCGCAGGGTCGACCAGAGGACGGAGCCCTTGCCCGCTCCGGAGGCGCCGGCGACCAGGCGGTGTCCGCCGATGACGGGGGCGGTAAAGGGTTCGCCGCGCTCGTTGTCCCCGATCTCGACCGCGCCCAGGTCCACGTCGTCGGTGGTCTCGGGGATATCGGGTGCGGGGATCGTGCGGGTGAAGGGCAACTCCCACTCGATCACGATCGCCACCACGCCCGGTCGGTGGCGGGTGATGGCCACGCGGTGCGCGATCAGCGCTTCCCACAGGACGGAGGAGCGTTCCTGCCAGTAGGCGACGTCCTGTCCGCGGACCATGCGGACGTAGACGGTGTCGATCGACGCCGACGACGAGCGGACCCGCAGCACCCGGGGGACGAGCTGGTCGCCGGTGTGGCGGTGCTCCTTCGTCAGTCCGGTGTCGGACATGAGCTGCGCCCACCGACGACCCCGGTAGACCGTCCAGCGCCGCCACGTGGCCCGTAGAGCCGGTGCGGCGAACCGGTCGAAGGTGGCCGGGTGGGCACGGCCCCAGACCGCCACGGAGCCCGCCAGAGCGCCGAGCAGGAGTGCAGCCAGGATCGGCCCGAGGACGAGCGCCAGCCCGAGGACGACCAGGGGGACGGCGACGAACCCCGGGTGCCGAGCGGTCCAGGCCAACGCCTGGAACTCCCGCCCCGGAGGTCGAGAGGCCCGACCGACATGGGTGCGTGCCGGGCCGTTCATGCGTGTTGCGGTGCTACTACGCTTGTTCACTGCTACCAGTCCTCACGAGAGTTGTCGGGTAGCAGGGGCGCCCGCTGTGTGTTTCCGCCAAGAATCAGTGCAGCGGGCGACCCCACCACCCAGGTGGTCATTTCTGTTCGCGCAAAGCCCCACGTGCCGAATCGAGGTGCACGGTGAGGTGGGCGACGTCGCGGGCGAGGTTGTCGTGGGTGTTCTTGAACCCACCCGTCCGATACGGAATCCCGTGCAGGCTCCGGCGGAGTTCGCGCATCGCGGCATCCAGTTCCTCGACGGTGCGGTCGACAGCCTTCGACATCACTTCCTCCACTCGCGGGAGACCAACTCGGCCTCCCACTTCTTCGCCGCCGAGGCCATGACCCGCAGGGAGGCGTGCGCGGTCTTCGCCGAGGCCCGGATCTCGTCGGGCGAGGCGGTCGACCAGTGCTCCCCGTGCGCGCCCGCCTTCGCCGACATCCCCTTGCCGCCCCGCTTGGTCTTGGTGTCGGTGGCCTTGGCGGCGACCTTGTCGGCTTCGGCGAGGGCGTCCCCGACGAGCTGCAATGCCCGCCAGAACTCGCCGTACTTGCGCAGTGCACGGCGGTTGACCTTCGGCAGGGTCTTGACCCGGTCCCGGGCTCCGAGGTTGATCGCCACCGCTCAGACCCCCTTGCGGATGGCGAGCTGCGCCAGCCGCAAGCCCTCGGCGACCCCGGCCCGCCACGCCTGCTCCGTCGCGATGACGGGGTGCTCGGTGCGGGCCCAGCGGCGCCGTTCGATCTCCAGCCGCCGGACGAGGCGACCCACCCCGGTCGTCACCCGCGGGCGGGTGTTCGTCGGTGCGCTCATCGCGTCATCTCCATCTCCACCAGCGCCGCCGGGGCACTGGTCTCGCCGTCTCCGAAGCAGCCCGGGCAGACCCCGGAACCACCACACGCCCCGCACTCGATGTTGTTGATCGAGTCGCCGTAGCCGTCGCACACATCGCAGGACCGGCTACCGCTGCATTCGCCACACACCACCGCAGATCACCCCTGGGTAGAGGACACAGGTGTCCCCTTCTCGGAATTACTGGGAATTGCCGGAACACCATTCCGGCGCATGAATTGGACCGCTACATCAGGCGGCCGGCCCGCACATCACCGCGGGCGACACCGACGACTCAGAGGTCGGTCAGGAGTGGTTCTCGTCGTCCTTGCCCCGCCGCATCGGCGCAGGGGTCGGGTGGGCGTGCTTGAGGCCCATCGCCTTGAACGCGATCCCCGACACCGTCCGCCCGTCCGCGGACTCGATCGAGTACGGGTTGATCTTCGGGTCGATCAACTGCACCCGGGCGTCCTCCCCGAACCCCTCACCCGGATCCGTCGTCAGGGTCACCTTGATCTCCTCACCCTTCGGCGCCCGCTGCCCCGCCTGAACCTGCAACTTCGCGAACAGCGACACCACGAACTGCGTCACCCCATCCCGATCCGTGACCGGCACCTCCGCACCGTTCGCGTCCTGACGGGTCTTGGGTGCGGGCGGCTCCACCACCGTGAGCTTGTAGCCGTCGAGCACCACTGGAAGATCCCTCATCGCTCCACCTCTCGTCGTTGATACCCCTAAACCCCTGCTCGGTCAGACGGCTCGTTCAGGGGGCTAAACAAGCATGGCGCCGGGCGTGGCCCTTGTCAAGGGGCCTAAACTGGCGGGCGTGGTCGATGTTGATGAGGAGTTCCACGCGCTGCGTTCGGAGCCGGATCCGGTCCGACGCGGTCGGCGTGCAACCGACCTGCTGGCTACCTACCAGCAGCGATCGGTGGAACTCGCGCGCATCCGCCGCGCCGCGGTCGAAGAGGCTCGTGACCAGCTCGGCGGCAGCTATACCGAGGTGGCCCGTGCGTTCGGCCTGACCAAGGGCAGGATCACCCAGATCCGGAACACCGCGCCCCCGCCGCATCGGGCGTTCTTCGGCGTCGGTCCGCTCGACATCGCGCTACCCGGCCGGCGCCTGCTCGACCGTCAGGACGTCGTCATCGCCACCGAGGACGACGCCACCGGTGCCTACCTGACCGAGGAGACCGAGCGCCTGGCGTTCACCGTCGAGCGTCGCATCATCGACCCGCGGCAGGAGTGGGAACCCGAGCGCGACGCCGTGGTGGTCTGCGGTCCCGCGTCAGCGCACATCGGGAACCTGCTCATGCAGCGCGACCCGCTGCTCACGATGTCGATCGGCGACGGCGCCCGCTGGGCCATCATCGACCACGAGACCGGCGAGCGGTTCCTGTCCCCGATGGACGACGAGCAGCCCAGCCGCGCAGACGTCGCCTACGTGGCCCGCCATACGATGCCCTCCGGCGCTGTAGTGGTCCACATTGCCGGGATCCACGCCCTCGGGTCGGTGGGAGCGGCGCACTACCTCATGGAGCATGTGCCCGAACTGTGGGCCGAGTTCGGTGACGACTCGTTCAGCATGGCCATCGGGGGACAGTTTCACGAGCTGAACCCCACCGGTCTGGACATCCTGGTGCCGCCCCGACGGTGGCCCAAATGAGCATCCACGGTGCGCTACTACCGGCCGGATCACCTCCCGGGCAAGACCGGTGGATCGCAACACCGCACGGCATCGTCGTGCTCGACGGTGCCACCGCAAGCGCACCCGAGGTCCCACCGGCTGAGCGCTACGTCGACACCCTGCTTGACGCCCTGGCTACCCGACTCGCAGGCCGCGACGAACTGCCTGACGTCATCGCGGAGGCGATCGCCGACGCCACGGGCACCCTAGGAATCGCACCCGGGGGAGGTCCGTCATCGACTGTGGCCCTGCTCCGGTGGACCGAGACAACCATCGAGGTGGCGGCACTCGGTGACAACACCATCGTGCTCGGACTGACCAGCGGGGGAGAGGTTCGCCTTCGCGACGATCGCCTCTCCACCGTCGCCCCAGCCGCCCGCCGGAACTACCACGAGCGCCTACGCCACGGCCACGGCTACGACGACGGACATCGCGACCTCCTGACCACCATCCAGCGCTGCGAAGTCCAGGCCCGCAATACCCAAGACGGCTACTGGATCGCCGAAGCCGACCCCGCCGCGGGACACCACGCCGAGACCATGCAGATCCCCAACGAATCCGTCTCCTGGGCCGTCATCGCCACCGACGGCGCTCAACGGGTCATCGACCATCTCGGCCTGCCCTGGGCTGACGTTGCCGCCAGCGACGACGCGGAGCTCCAAGCTCTGCTTGACCGGCTGCACCGCTGGGAGACCGAGAACGACCCGAACGGGCAGGCCCTCCCACGAGCCAAGCCGCACGACGACAAGACCCTCGTCGTCTGGCAGCCCAACCGAGCATGACCAGCATGCCGCGCCACTCCGTGGCCGTAGCCGGGGTCACCGTCCGCGAAGACGGACGCATCCTCGTTGTGCAGCGTCGCGACAACGGCCGCTGGGAAGCGCCGGGCGGGGTCCTCGAACAGGACGAGACCTTCGAGCAAGGTGTCGTCCGGGAGATCGCCGAAGAGACGGGTGTGACCGTCGCCGTCGACCACCTCAGCGGGGTCTACAAGAACATGACCATTGGCGTCGTCGCCATCGTCTACCGCTGCCACTTCGTCTCCGGCGCGCCGACGACCACCGCGGAATCGCAGCGCGTCGAGTGGCTCACGGCTGAGGAGGTCGAGGACCGCATGATGCCCGCCTACGTCGTCCGGGTTCTCGACGCGCTCACCGCGGAACCCTGCTCACGGGCTCACGACGGGACGATCGTCCACCCCTCCTGACCAGCAGGAATCGCACCATCGGGCGGCGACAGCGTTCGCCGTGTCTAGACCTTCCATTCGGTATCAAGGCGCCTCCGGCGCGAGCCACGCGGAGCTGCGGCCTACGGCCGGTCTCCGCGCGGCTTGCCCCAAAGCGCCCCGGTCACTGAACGGATCGGATAGCGTCCCAGCGTGACCGACGAGAGCCTCGCCGACGACTACCGAACCTCGGTCAACGCCGCCGCGGAGGCTGCACTTGCTGCTGAGCCTGAGGCGCAGCTGACCGCACCGGTCAAGGACCTGCTTGAGAGTGTCGCGGCCAGCATCGGCACATCGCTAGTACTGCAACGGCGGTTTCGGCGTGTCGTGAGAGGCTGACGGTCGTTCGGCGGTGATGATCGCCGTGTGGTGGATCTTGCTGGGTGGGTGGCGGCGTTGGACCAGGTCATAGCCTCGATCGGTCCTCGGTTCTTCCGTCGTGAGCCCCGCGCGCGGGCCGGAGCGTACGTGCGCGGGCTGCTGGCTGGGCTGGAGCGCAAGAACGGCTGGACCCTGGCCGAGCACGCCGGTGCGGTCTCGCCGGACGGGACGCAGCGGCTGCTGCGCACCGCGGACTGGGACGTTGACGGGGTCCGCGACGACCTCCGCGACTACGTCCTCGACACACTCGGCGACCCGGTGAGCGGGGTGTTCGTCATCGACGAGACCGGGTTCATCAAGAAGGGCACCCGCTCGGCCGGGGTGCAGCGCCAGTACACCGGCACCACCGGCAAGATCGACAACTGTCAGCTGGGTGTCTTCCTGGCCTATGCCAGCGCCCGAGGGCGGGCGTTGATCGATCGGGAGCTGTATCTGCCGACCTCGTGGACCGAGGACCGCGAACGGTGCGCGAAGGCCGATGTCCCCGACGAGGTCGGGTTCGCGACGAAACCACAGCTCGGGATCGCCATGCTCGAACGCGCCCGCTCGGCCGAAGCGCTCACAACAGGGTCGTGGGTGACCGCGGACGAGGCCTACGGTCAGAACCCCACCTTCCGCACCTGGCTGGCCGAGCGCCAGATCCCGTTCGTGCTCGCCACCCGCAACGACGACGTCCTGCGCTGCACCGACGGGCACCGCCGCCAGGCCAAGGTCCTGGCCACGATCGCCGGTGCCCGCGACCCCGGCACCGGCGCCAGCGGGTGGGAACAGCGCTCGATCGGGCCGGGAGCGCACGGGCAGCGGGTCTACGACTGGACCGCGGTGGCCCTGGAGTCCACGGGGCTGCCGGACGAGTGGGGGCACTGGCTGCTGGTGCGTCGCCAGACCGAACCCGACGAGGACAAGACGGTGCGTGAGCTGGCGTTCTACCGCTGCGCCGCACCCGCGAACACCCCACTCCGCGAGCTGGTTCGGGTTGCCGGGTCGCGGTGGGCGATCGAGGAGTGCTTCCAGACCGCGAAGAACGAAGCCGGGCTCGACCACTACCAGGTGCGCTCCTACCGAGCCTGGTATGCCCACATCACCCTGGCCATGCTCGCCGCCGCCTACCTCGCCGCCACCCGCGCCACCGAACACGAACGCGAGACCGAAAAGGGGGATCCTCAACCGGCCGTCGTCGACTGATCCCACTGTCGGGCAACGAGATCCGCCGCCTCCTCGCCACTCTCGTCTTCACCCCGCTGACCTGCGTCGACCACGTCATGCATTGGTCGACATGGCGACGCGAACGCCAGCAACAGGCCCGCGACTGCCACTATCGGCGCCGCGGTGAGCGACCACCGGGCAAATCAACTGCCGTTGCAGTACTAGTCCTGGTGCGCGAGGCGCAACTTGATGGTGTGAGGCCGGACTTCGCGGCACTCGCAGGTGGCCATCCTTGTGGCTGGATCGAGTTGAAAGCCCCCACCAAGACAATCGACGGGAGTAAGTGGAAAGGGCGAGAGGCAAAACAATGGGCCCTACTCAGCGCGCTTGACTCCCTTCTTGTGTGCAACGGCCATCAACTTCAACTGTATCGAGAAGGAGCGCCAGTCGGCGAGCCAGTTGATCTGCCTATGCAGGCCGGCTTGGCTTGGTCCTCTGAGCCTCTGGGTGACACTCTGGCGCTTTTCATCAGCTCTCGGCCCTCAACAATCAAGCGCGTTTCAGATCTTGCGTCGAGGTTGGCACCGCTGGCCCGGATGCTGCGGGATCGTATCGGGATCTTGCTGCGGGCATCCGGCGATACTCCCATTCACCGCGGGAAAGCCACCTGGGCCGCGCATATTCATAATGGCGTCGACGACGCTGGCTTCGCGAACGATTTGTCTCAGGTAATTGCGTACAGTATGGCCATTGCTGCGCTCCGGGGCGGAGCCGATGTCAACGCGGACAAGCTAATCGAGCTTGACGAGGCGCGCCAGGCTATCGAGGGAACTAGTCCGGTTCTTGCTGCAGCTCTCGGTCCGGTTCTTGGCGTACGAGGCCTACTGGACCAAATTCGACACGAGGTTGGCGCCATTGAGCGTCTCGCGTCCGCTGTTGATCCTGCGGCCATCGCCAGAAGCGAAGATCCGCGTGGCGAGCCTTGGCTGTGGTTCTACGAGGACTTCCTTCACGCGTTCGACCCGGAAGCCCGCAAGAAGGCAGGCGTCTACTACACACCGACTGATGTCGTTCAGCATCAGGTGCGGGTAGTGGAGGACATCCTGCGCATTCGCTTCAACCGGAAACTTGGATTCGCAGATTCAAGCGTGGTCACACTTGACCCCGCTTGTGGAAGCGGGACATACCCACTTGCCATCATCGACGCTGCGGCGCAAACGGCGACGCGGCAGCGCGGTCCGGCGGGTCCGGCGCAAGTAGCTGGCACACTCGCTAGGAACCTCATCAGCTTCGAACTAATGCCGGGGCCATACGCGGTCGCTCACCTGCGCATTGGACAGCGAATCGCTGAGGTGGCAGGCCAGCTCCTTCCTCCCGAGGTTCGGGTCTATCTAACGGATACCCTTGACGATCCCAGCTCCGTACCCGAGACGTTGCCTCTATGGGGAGACGCCGACGTTCTTGCCGAGGAGCGCCGACGAGCACAGATGGTCAAACGCGACGAAGAAGTAATGGTAGCTATCGGAAATCCTCCTTATGACCGGGTAAGTCAATCAAGTGGAGTGGGTGGCTGGGTTGTCTCGCCAGGGGCGGGGCGTGCGCTGTTCGCTGACATCCTGGAGCCAGCGCAAGCTTCTACGAAGTTCAGCCACATTGCCAGTCTCTATAATCTGTACATCTACTTTTGGCGATGGGCTATCTGGAAAACTTTCGAGGCTGCTGGCGATGGTCCTGCAGTTGTCTCCTTCATCACTGCGAGTTCGTGGCTATCAGGTCCCGGTTTCGTTGGACTTAGGAAGCTGGCTCAAGAGCTGGGTGACGAGATCTGGGTTTGCGACTTAGGCGGGAACAATCGGGGCCCGCGGGCCGAAGAGAATGTCTTCGCGATCGAAACCCCTGTTGCGGTTGTTACCATCATGCGAGATGGGGCGAGCGACCGAAGTAGGCTGCCAAAGGTTCTGTACTGCAAGCTGGAAGGTTCCAGACGCGATAAATTGAGAAGAGTCTCTGAGCTTAGTTCCCCCATCGCCGACCCGGCAGATTGGGTGGAGCTAACGCTGTCCAAGCATGGCGATCTAATGACTCCGCGGCGAGGAGACGACGCGTGGCACGAGATGCCCTCATTGGCGCAGATATTCCCGTGGCAGTTTCCAGGTCTGAAGGCTGGGCGGACCTGGCCCATCGCTCCTTCTCCTGAAACCCTGAAGAGGCGTTGGCGGTCCCTCGTCGAGTTGCCGACCGCCGAGGAGCGCGCAGAAGCGTACGTGACTGCGGCTACCGGCCGGAACATTCACACCAAGGTCCAACGGTTGCCCCAGCTGAGCGCACTCCAGGCAGACGCTGATCACGAACAAATCGTTCGATATGCCTACCGCAGTTTTGATCGTGAGTGGATCATCAAAGATCCACGACTGCTCGCACTGGAGCGCCCGGCACTCTGGGCCTCCTTGTCTGATCAACAAATTTTTCTATCCACGATGATGACGACCCCGCTAGGCTCGGGACCGTCAATGACAGCGGCCGTAGATGTTCCTGACCTGCACCACTTCCGCGGGAACTATGGCGGCAAAGATACGATCCCCCTCTACCGTGATGCTGGTGCAATTCAGCCAAATATCACTAAGGGCTTCTTAGAGGCAATCGGATCCCACTTGAGGGAAAGTGATCCGGTCCGACCGAATCCGCAGCCCGAGGATATCGCTGCGTACGTCTACGCTCTGCTGAGTGCGCCTGCATACCATGAGAGATTCTCAGACGCATTAACTTCGCCAGGCCCGCGAGTCCCTCTAACTTCCGATCCGACCCTCTTTCACCAAGTAGTTGAGATCGGAAAAGAGCTACTTTGGCTGCATACTTTCGGAGAGCGCTGTAATAGCCGGCAACGTTCTAGTCACATTCCTCGCGAGCCGCAACTCGGCTGGCTGACTGCCGTAAGTCAGCTCCCCGATTCGATGGACGAGGTGGTGTTCGACGCCTCCAGTCAAACTCTACGTATCGGCGATGGCCAACTCTCTGGAGTAGAAGAGGCGGTCTGGAACCTTGAAGTCAGCGGCTATGCGGTCTTGCGTCGGTGGATCGCTCACCGAACCCGGAGAGGCTACGGCCGAGCTGCCTCCAGCCCGAAGCCGCTGGATAAGATCCGCCCCGAAGTTTGGGAGGATGATTGGAACGACGATCTGCTCGATGTCGTCAGCATTTTGAATCGTTCGCTCAAGATCTGGCCTGCAGTCGAGCAAATCCTCGTACATATTTGTGAAGGACCCCTGATAAGTGCTTCCGAGTTGCCAACGCCGAGCGCCCGGGAGGCGAAGGAGCCGACGAGCTAGCGTCTACAAGTATACGGTCGTAGCCGCGGCCCGACCTCTACAGCGGTAGTGGGAGGCCTACGCATTACGTTTGACCAATTTCATTCGGTATTCCCTATACCAGTCCGCAGCAGATTTCTCACCAAGGCCCTCGCGTAGGCGAGCGAGAGCCTTGCCTGAGTAGCACCACGTGTTAAAGAACTTTTTGGCGAAGTTCTCATCCTTTTTGATGTCAAGTAGATCTATTAGGGCGGTCACTTGGTTCGTGGTCACCGAGAGCTTCCTCACGAGATCGCTGAACCGCAGGTTGTAGTAGTCGAGTTCAGAGACGCGCTTGACGCTGACTACGCTTGAGTCTGCGGTTCCCTCTGGGACCAAGTGGACCGGAATTCCTTCCTTCTTCGTGATCCGAAGGCTGACGGTAGGGCCCGATCCGTCAGCGGCGAAGGTTACCGCCGAGATTCCTGGAAACAGGTCCCCCATGTTCAGTTTGCCGTCCGCGATCCGGTTGCCGAGCTTCTGAAGCTCGGCATCTGTCGGCTGCAGCCGCTCGCCTTGCATCGCTCCGTCGACAATCGCCAATGCGCGGAGGCGAGCTGCTGCCTCCGCGCCGCGGCGCTTTCCAGGGCCGAGCAGCCTCGCAACTTCGCTAATTTCGTCTGCAAAGAGCGCGATGGGATCCAGAGGTGCAATCGTGGCGATGGGTAGAACTCGCTCGGGTAGCTCCTCGCGGAGTTCTTCGTCGAAGACTGTCTTAAGGAGATCGCGGTAAAGTGTCACGCCGGACTGGGCCTGCAAGTAGAGGTGGCCCTCGCTAATGTCGACGAGATGGTGTTGCGCGGCGTCTCGCAAGCCATTGATGGCTTGAAGTGTCAGAGCCTGCTCTTCTGTGAGAAACTTGACACCTGGTGCCGACAATGTCCGCCGGACACAAGTGTCGAATCCGATCGTGTTCTTATCACTCCGCCTGTCGCGGATCTTGCCCCCGCGGTGAAGGATCGCAGCCTTTAGGAACATCTCGAAGGAATGATCGAGCAACATCAGGACAGCATCTGTTCGTCCGACATCCCACGGGCGATTAAAATGGTCAATACTAAGCGTGAGAGAACTTAGCGACTTCGCCTTTAGGAGACGGGCCTCCTTTTTCAACGATCTTCCCCCTGCTGGACGTACGGTGCTTCAAGCACATCGCCGAAAGTGACAGTCACGTTACGAAGCGCTGTACATCGGTGTGGGCCCTCGCCGGGCGGGCAGATCAACAGGATGGTGACCCGTGCCATCCCGTCGACCTCCCGGAGGGCGTACCGCACGAGCACCCGTGGGCGGAGCTTGGCATGGTCGGGTGCGGTTGCGTCGAGGGCCGCCCACGGGCCCCCGCACGGTCGGTCTGGCGACAGGTCGACGGGATGGCACTCAGAAGGCGCAGGGGAGCGGGCTCGCCCCCGGGTTACCCCCGGAATTCAACGGCAGAAGCCGACGACGGATCGCCGTCGGTGGGAGATGCGGCGGCGAGTCCGTGCAGTGCACGAGAGACCACGGCGAACGTCGAGCGCAGCCGGAAGAAGTCGATCTTGTCTCCGCGGGTTCGGGGTTCGATCCCCCGGGGGCCCACACAATCCGCAGGTGAGAGCGATGCGTCCGGCTCGCCTTCAAGATCAGAGTACGCTTTTGGGACAGTTTTCGTGTCCTCGGCGAACATGTCCTCCAGGACGTCGGCGGTCTGACGGTCGGTGAGCCCGCCGCCCGAGATGGCGGTCCTGGGTCATGCTGATCTTCGCGTGACCGAGCTGGTCGCTGATCTTTCGGACAGGGACGTGTGAGTCGTCAAGGCGCCGCCTGCGGCGGCGCAGGCCGGCCACGCCGGCCACGCCGCTTCGCTCACCACACCTCCCGCCCGTCCGCGGCGTCGGGGCAGGCTGTCCGGCCCTGCTCCGTGATGGACCCCTGAACGATCCCGGCGGCTCGGTCGTTGACGTGGCACATCTCGACGCGGTTGCTCATCCCCGAGGCGTCGCCTTGTTGAGTCCGTCGTCCGGGGCCTTGCCTCGGCGGCGACGTCGTGTCGACCCCGACAACGACGAGGCGCCGTACAGACGCCCTGGAGCCGGTCGGCCGTGTGGTCGAGGACGTCCGAGAGTGGATGGCGAACCCTCAGGGGCAGCGGGGAGCGCGCCCGCTCGGCGACTGCGATCAGGGCGTCGGGATCACCGCAGAGACGGACTGCGGAAGAGGGGCTTGACGCGAGCGGGAGCGATACCTACCTTCTCACTCGAACTTGGACGGCCTGAACGCCAGAGGGACGGCGAAGGATCGAGACGAGCGGGAGGGTGATCATTAGAGAAGCCTCCGGACATCTGGATCAGTAGAATCTGTCTCTGTGAATGCGGGGCCCAGCCGTCAGGCTGGGCCCCGCTTCACGTCATGGGACTTGATCGGGTCTGACCCTTCTGTGCTGCGCCTGAAGGACCGGACCACGCCTGCCCGCGTTGTCCCGGCCCGGGTGAGGTCGCTGCCGGGGGGGTATCCGACTGCGGAGCAGGTCCGGCCCCTGACCGACATGACTGCCGAGGCTCGCGAACGCGTGGTTCCGAGGGTCAGCCTCCCGGGCCGCTCCCGACCGCCGTCTCCACCGGATCCCCGGCGCGCGCACCGTCGTAGACGTCCCGGTCGATCTCCCCGTCAGGGTGCGCGACGAGCATCGCCACCAGGGTGTCGGCGTTGACGTTGAGGAACGTCCGCAGGATCCCGGTGAACCAGTCGACGGCGATCAGCAGCCCGGCGGCCGCGGGCGGCAGCCCGAGGGTGGTGGCGAGGAACAGGGCCACGACGGGGAACCCGCCCGGCACGGTGATGGTGCCCATGTTGAGCAGGATCGCGAGAACCATCCCGAACACGATCTGCCCGGCCGACAGGTCGACGCCGCCGGCCTGGGCGAGGAACAGCACGACGATCGTGTAGTTGAGGACGGCACCGTAGGACCCCATGGTCAGCCCCACCGACAGCGTGAAGTTGGCGACCCGCGGGCTCACGCCGACCTTCTCGATCGTGGTGCGCAGGACGGTGGGGTAGGTGACGGCCGAGCTCGTCGTCGTGACCGCGACGGCGGTCTGCTCCGCGAGCGTGCGGGGCAGGCGCGCGGGGTTGAGCCGGGTGCGCGCGGCGACCATCGCCACGAACAGCACGGTGAGCACGACGACGCCCAGCAGGTTGGTTCCGAGGTAGGCCAGCGCCGACCCGACCACGGCGAAGCCGATCCGGCCGGACAGGTCGGCGAGCAGTGCGAAGACCCCGATCGGTGCGACGTACATGACCAGCCGGATGAGGGTGAGCAGGACCTGCTGCAGCTGCCCGACGACGTCGAGGACGAGTGCGTTGCCCGTCGCGTGGACGTGCCGGTTGAGGGCGACGCCGAACAGCAGCGAGAACAGGATGATCGGGACCATCGCCGCCTCGGCCATCGACTCGACGACGTTGGTGGTGAAGAAGCCCAGGACCGTGTCCTGCCAGCTCTCCGGGACCGCCGCGGGCGGCGGCGCGGCGTCCGGCGCGGCCGTCGCGACCATTCCGGCGCCCGGACGGAACAGCAGTCCGAGCACCACCGCGACCACCGCGGCCACGACCGACAGACCGATCATCCAGGCGAAGGTCCGTAGTGCGAGCCGGCCGGTGCCGGACCCGGTCATCGACCCGCAGGCCGCGATCACCGAGGTCATGACCAGCGGCACGATCGCCATCTGGACGAGCCGGATGAAGGCGTCGCCGACGACCTTCAGGTTGCCTGCCCACTCGCCGGACACCAGACCGAACACGATCCCGGCGACCGCGGCGAGCGCGATCAGGACGGCAGGATGCTTCATCGCGGCGAGTCTCATGAGGTCCTCACGTCGAGGGTGGCCGGGCCGCGGCGGCGGTCCCGGGTGCCGGTGGCGAGCAGGGCGCGGCCGGCGCGTTCGGTGACGATCTCCAGCGAGGCGCCCATGTGCTGGTGCAGCAGGTGACGCGCGGTGTCGAGCCGTCCGGTGAGGACCGCCTCGGCGACGGCGACGTGCTCGGACACGGCCGCCTCGACGCGGCCGGGGAGCACGTAGTCGTTCATCCGCACCCGCCGGATCCGGCGGTGCACGTCGGTCAGCACCGCGACCAGCTCGGGGTTGCCCGACGCCGCGAGCAGCGTGCTGTGGAACCGTTCGTCCTCCAGCACGAAGCCCGGGCCCGCCTCGGGTGGCTCCTCGAGCATCCGGTGCCAGCGGGCCAGCTCCGCCCGGAGCGCTCCGGCGTCGTGCACGGTGCCCGGGTTCTCCCGGCACCGGTCGATCCCGCGCAGCTCGACCGCGATGCGGACCTCCCAGAGGTCACGCACCCCCGCCAGGTCGGGGACGACGACCGAGTAGCCGTAGTCCTCCTCGCGCTGCAGGAGGCCGTCGGCGACGAGCCGGCCGAGGGCCTCGCGGACCGGGGTGCGGGAGATGCCGAACCGTGCGGCGAGCTTCGGTTCGGTGAGGCGGGTGCCCGCGCCGATGTCGCCGTTGACGACGTCGTCCCGCAGCACGGCGTAGACGCGTTCGCGCAGCGGCGGCGTCCCCGCCTCGTCGACGGCACTCGACATCGACAAGCCTCCTCACCTGCTGTGTCCAGAGCTGGATACAGCAGGCGGAGACGCTAGGGGCGGCACGTTGCGTCGGCGTCTCGCGCCGGTGTCGTCGTGTTTCGCGCGGGGGAGGTCGCATGCGGGGCGGTCTGGAGCGCTATTCCAGTGCTAGAATACAGCCGTGGAGCTGACCCTCGGTGAGCTCGTCGTCCTCGGGACCCTGGCCGAGCGCCCGCGCCACGGTTACGACATCGAACAGGTCGTCGAGCAGCGCGGCATCCGCCGCTGGACCGACATCGGCTTCTCCTCGATCTACTACCTGCTCGACAAGCTGACCGCCCGCGGCCTGGCCGAGGCCGACGACGACCGCCCCTCCCCGAAGGCACGCCGCGTCGTGCGCATCACCGACCGGGGGCGCCGCACCGCGGCCGCCGGCGTCCGCGAGCTGCTCGCCGACGCCGGTGTCCCCGCCCGCTCCTTCCTCGCCGGCCTCGCCCACACGGGCCTGCTCCCCGCGCACGAGGTCGACGCGGCGCTCCGGACCCGGCTCGTCGGCCTCGACGCCCGCATCGACGCGGTCGTCGCCGCCCGCACGGCGCAGGAGCCCCTCCCGCCGGAGGCGCGCGACGTCTTCTCGTTCTCCCTGTCCCAGCTGCGTGCGGAGAGGTCGTGGCTCGCCGAGCGGGTCCAGGTGCCCGATGAGTGATGCATCCACCGGCGTCCCGGCCACGGGAGGCGTCCACTGCGAGACGACGGCGCTCGGCGCGCTCCTCGGGCACGCCGGCGTCCACCTCGCCGAACCGGTGCTGTTCGGGCTCGGCTCCGGGCTGTCGTTCGTGTACTGGGACTCGAAGCGGCAGCCGGTGCCGTTCCTGGGCGGGCGGGTCAAGCCCTTCGAGCTGACCCGCACCCTCGCCCGCCGCCTCGGCCTCGACCTGCGCGTCCAGGAGACCTCGTCCGCCCGCCGGGGGTGGGACCAGGTGCGCACCCTCGTCGACGACGGCGTGCCCGTCGGGCTGCAGCTCGACAGCCACGACCTGGACTACTTCGGCTCCCGGGTCCACTTCGCGGGTCACGTCGTGGCCCTCCTCGGCTACGACGAGGAGTCCGCGTACCTCCTCGACACCGCGCAGCAGGGCGGCCGGGTCAGCACGAGCCTGGAGAGTCTGGCCCGGGCGCGCGCGGCGCGCGGACCCATGTCGGCGCCGCACCGCTCGTTCACCCTCGGACCGCTCCGGGAGCCGGTCGACCCCGTCCCCGCGATCGCGCCCGCGATCGTCGAGTGCGCCGAGGCGTTCCTGCACCCGCCGATCGCCAACATCGGGCACCGCGGCATCCGGACGACGGCGAAGCGCGCCCCGTCCTGGCTCGACCGCGTCGAGGACCCGCCCCGGGACCTGCCCCAGATGGCGATGCTCATGGAACGGGCCGGTACCGGCGGGGCACTGTTCCGGACCCTCTACCGCGACTTCCTCACCGCCTGCCTGCCGCTGCTCGACGACGGCGACGGGCCGGGCGGACGCGCCGCGGCGGTCGAACGGGGCCGGGACCTGTTCGCCGAGTCGGCGACGCTCTGGACCCGCGTCGCCGGCCTCGTCGAGCGCGCCGGGCTCGACGGGGACCCGGCCGGCCTGACCGAGGCCGCAGGGCTGCTGCTACGGATCGCGGACCTGGAGACCGCGGCCATGGGCACGCTCCGGTCGCTCTGAGCCGGGCCGGGGTCAGTCGGTGCCCCGGGCCCGGCCGCCGCCCGCCGGCACGGCGAGCGCCCCGGGCGCAGCGACGAGCTGCGGCAGGAGGACGTCCAGGACGGTCACGGGACGATCGTCGACGGTTCCGGGCCCGGTGTCGACCGCGGTCCGGCCCACCCGTCCCGTGGTGGGACACCGGCCGGTGCCGGGCGAACCCGGTCGACACCGCTGCGATCCTGGCCCGGTGAGCAGCTTCCCGACCGTCCGCCCGGCCACCCCCGCCGACCACCCCGGGCTGGTCCGCATCTGGCGCCGCGCCGTCGAGGCCACGCACACCTTCCTCACCGCGGCCGACGTCGACGCGATCGAGACCGAGGTCCGCACGGCGGCCCTGCCGGGTCTGACGGTCCTGGTCGCGCAGCGCGACGACGGCACCCCGGTCGGCTGGGTCGGCACCGACGGCCACCGGGTGGAGGCGCTGTTCGTCGACCCGTCCGCGCACGGCGGGGGCGTCGGATCGGCCCTGCTGGCCGCGGCCACCACCGGGATGCCGCGGGTGGAGCTCGACGTGAACGAGCAGAACCCGGGCGCGGTCGGGTTCTACGAGCACCTCGGCTTCGTCCGGACCGGGCGCTCCGGGCGCGACGGGCAGGGCAGGCCGTTCCCGCTGCTGCACCTGCGCCGCGACCGGCTCCCCGAGCCGTCCGACCCGGCGTCGTCGACGACCGCGCTGCTGCTCGGCTACGTCGACTTCTACCGCGAGCGCGTCCTCGCCAGGTACGCCACGCTGCCGGTGGCCGACTGCACGACCGGACGGCTGCCGTCGGGCTGGTCTCCCGCGGAGCTGCTGCACCACCTGAGCTGCATGGAGCGCCGCTGGCTGGAGTGGGGCTTCGTCGACGCCGACCTCCCGGACCCCTGGGCCGACCACGTCGACGGGCGGTGGGCGCTGCCGCCCGGGGTCGGCGCGGACGACGTCGTCGCCGCGCTCTCCGCGCAGGGCCTGCGTACCCGCGAGATCGCGGAGTCGGTGGGGCCCGGAGCCGCGGGGTTGCCGAGCGGGCGCTGGGCCGGTGCACCGCCCGCGACGATCGAACGGACCCTGCTGCACGTCGTCCAGGAGTACGCCCGCCACCTCGGCCACCTGGACGTCGTCGTCGAGCTCGCCACCGGCTCCACCGGCGAGTAGCCGCGTCAGGTCGCGACGCGGTGCAGGTCCCACCCGTCGAGTGCGACGCCGGGGCGGCGCCAGGCGTGCCGGACGGCGGCGGTGTGGGCGAACACCGGTCCGGGCAGGGCGTCCGGGTCGGTCCAGGTCCAGGAGTCGGTCGCGTGCGGCTCGGTCACCCGCAGCACGGCGCCGGCGGGCGCGGGCACGTGCACCGCGAACGTGACGCCCGGGCCGTCGAGCCGCACGCACACCGCGACCAGCGTGCCGGAGGCCGCGACGACACCGGTCTCCTCGGCGAGCTCGCGCAGCGCCGCGGCGACGACCGGCTCCCCGCCCTCCAGGTGCCCGCCCGGGAACGACCAGCTCGGGCTCTCCCCGGCGGTGATCCGGTGACCGACGGCGACGGTGCCGTCGGCGCGTTCCAGGACGACCCCGACACCGGACACCGGACGAAAAAGGCTCACCACCGCAGTCTGCCGGGGCGCATCCTGGGGTGGTGGACCCCACCACCCTCGCCGCCGCCCGCGCCCGCGCACAGGAGTGGGTCGGCTCGCTGCGCCGCGAGCTCGACGCGCTCGCCGATCAGCAGGCCCTGACCAGCCACGACGACGAGCACGACCCGGAGGGCGTCACGATCGCGGTGCAGCGTGCCCAGCTGCAGGGGCTGCTCGCCGCCGCCGAGCAGGAGCGCGACGAGCTCGACCGGGCGGCCGACCGCCTGGCCACGGGCGGCTACGGGCGTTGCGCCGTCTGCGGCGGACCGATCGCGCCGGAACGGCTGGAGGCGCTGCCCGCCGCGACGACCTGCATCAGCTGCGCGTCGGACCCGCGCCGCCGTCGCCGGTAGTCGCTGTCGGGGGTGGGAGCACCGTCACCGTCGGGGTGGGGGAGGTCGTGCCGCTGGGCAGGTCGATCGGCTCCGGCTCGTCGTCGAGGGTCACCCCGCACCCGGCGACGAGCAGCAGCCCCAGCACGGCGGTGCACAGCCGCGTCCTCACCTGTCCACCCCCGGCAGCTCGACGACGACCCGGGTCCCGCCGCCGGGTCGTTCCTCCACCCACACCCGGCCGTCGTGCCGGCGCACGTGCGCGGCGACCAGGGACAGGCCGAGACCGGTGCCGCCGCCGTCGCCGCGGCTGCCGGCCAGGGTGCCACGGGCGAACCGCTCGAACACCGCCAGCCGCTGTTCGGGCGGGATGCCGGGGCCCGCGTCGTCGACCTCGATCCGGGCGTACCGGTCCCGGGGCGCGACGCCGATCCGCCGCGCGCCGCCGCCGTGCGCGTCGGCGTTGTCCAGGAGGTTGCCCAGGATCTGGTCGAGGCGGCGGCGGTCGACCCGCACGGTCACCGGCTCCGGGGCGTCGACCTCGGGGACGTGCTCCCCGCCGCGGACCGCGACGAGACCGTGGACCAGTGCACCGAGCTCGCCGTCCTCGCGCTGCAGGGTGTCGCTGCGGGAGATCTCCAGCAGGTCCAGGACCATCCGGCGGAAGCGCTGGATCTCGCCGTCGAGCAGCTCGACCGCCTCCCGCGCGGTCGGTGCGAGCTCGTCGCGCCGCCGGGTCAGCACCGCGGCCGCGTTCACCAGTGTCGTCAGCGGCGACCGCAGCTCGTGCGAGACGTCCGCGGCGAACCGGGCGTCGCGCGACACCCGCTGCTCCAGGTCGTCGGCGGTCCGGTTGAAGGTCGCGACGAGCGGGGCGAGCTCGGCGTCGGTGCTCGACGGCAGCCGCGCGGTCAGGTCACCCCCGGCGATCCGTGCCGCGGCCCGGGTCACGGCGGTGAGCGGCAGCAGCGCGCGCCGCCCGGCCCACTGGCCCAGCGCGAGCCCGAGCAGCGCGCTCACCGCGACCCCGGTGAACAGCACGACGCTGAGGAACCTCAGGTTGGCGTCGAGCCGCTGCATCGGGAAGACCTCGACGAACACGTCGCCGCCCGGCATCGGCGCCGCGACGACGACGCTCGGCATCCCCGCCACCATCACCCGCTGCCGCGCCCCGGTCCCGTTCTCCGCCAGCGCCAGCACACCCGCCGGCAGCAGGTCGGGTTCGACCTCGCGGCCGCTGGTCGTCCAGGCGCCGTCGCGGCGCAGCGCGACCGTGGTGTCCGGGGTGCCCGCGAGGCCGGTCAACAGGTCGTCGAGCCCGCCGACGTCGGCGGTGTCGGCCATCGCCCGCTCGACGAGCTGGAGGTTCACCGCGAGCTGCCGGGTCGCGCTCTCCACCCGCTGCTCCACCAGGTAGTACGACGCGAGGTTCCAGGTGACCGTCGCGAACAGCCCGGTCACCACCAGCGACACCCCGGCGAACGCGACGCCGATCCGGTGACGCAGCGGAAGCCGGCCCAGCGGCAGTCGGTCCAGCACGGACCGCATCCTGCCGCGCCCGCTCACCCGCCGCGGCCCGAGGCGGGGGCGGCGCCCGGCAGCGCGGCGTCCGGTCCGGCGTCGCCGACCTTGTACCCGGCGCCGCGCACGGTCAACACGAGGACCGGCCGGTCCGGGTCGAGCTCGACCTTGCGCCGCAGCCGTCGCACGTGGACGTCCAGCAGCCGGGTGTCGCCGTGGTACTCGTAGCCCCACACCCGCGACAGCAGCTCGTCGCGGGTCACGATCCGCCCGCCCGCCGCGGCGAGCTCGGCGAACAGCCGGAACTCGGTGCGGGTCAGGTGCACCGGGGCGCCGTCGCGGAGCACGGTGCCCTCGTCCGGGCGCAGCTCGACGTCGCCGACGGTGATCCGGCGCGGTGCCGCCGGAGTCGGACGTCGCCGGCGCAGCAGCGCCCGGATGCGGGCGGCCAGCTCCCCGGCCACCAGGGGCTTGGTGACGTAGTCGTCGGCGCCCGCCTCCAGGCCGGCGATGACGTCGGCGGAGTCGGAGCGCGCGGTCACCATGATGATCGGCAGGTCACCGGTCTCGCGCAGCCGCCGGCAGACGGTGAGGCCGTCGATGCCCGGCAGCATGAGGTCCAGCAGCACGAGGTCGACGCCCGGGCGGGCGGCACTGACCAGGGCCTGCTCGCCGGTGTGGACCGCGTCGACGTCGACGCCCTCGTCGCCCAGGGCGAGGCCGAGCGCGCGCCCGATCCGGACGTCGTCGTCGACCAGCAGCACCCGGGTCCGGCCGTGTTCGCTCATGATGACGGCGATTCCACCGGATCCGGGCCGGTTCCGTCGATCCCGGCGTCGGGCCCGGCACGATCGTCAGGCGATCGCAAGCCCGACGGGGGCGTGACGGCGGCGCCGCAGCGCCAGCAGGTCTGCGGCGGCCCGCCGTCGTCGGTGGGCGAGGGCATCGCCCCGCAGTCCGGGCAGAGCCGGTCCAGCCAGCACACCGGGTCGCCGACCTCGGCCTCGTGGCCGTGGTCGGGGTGTCGTCCGGTGACCGGGGTCCCGGCGGACGGTGTGTCGGACACACCGCCATCGGACCACGGGGGTCACGCCCCGTCCAGGTCTCAGGCCGCGGCGGCTCCGCGGCGGCCCGGACGCACCACGGGACGGCCGCGCAGCAGCGTCGCGCAGCCGACCATCGCGACGGCGACGACCACCAGGGCCGCGCCCACGGCGTCCAGGGCGACGGCGGCGCTCAGCAGCGCGACGGCGCCACCGGCCACGAGCACCACCCGCGACGCGGCACCGGAGCGCGCCGAGGCCAGCCCGGCCACGCCGATGACGAGGTGCAGCACGTTCTGCAGCACCGACACCGGCAGCAGCCCGGCAAGCGCCGCGGTACCCGCACCGGGCAGCACGGCGAGCTCACCGGAGGTCACGCCCGGGACGAAGCCCAGGGCTCCGACCAGCAGGAACGCCGCGGCGAACGCCGCCGCGACCGGCTGTACCGGGGTGTAGGGCCGGGAGAACCCGCCCGTCGTCCGCATCATGTCCCGACCTCCTCGGTCCGTCGTCCTCCGGCGCGTCGCTGCGCCCCTCGTCGGGGTCCGGTTGCCCGGCCGGAGGCGCTCCGAACCGCGGTAGCGACGCACCTCACGTGGCGGCGCGGGCCACCAGGACGGAGTTGACGACGTCGGTGCGCGGGTGCACCTCGAGGAGTACGTCGAGTGCAGGCAGGTCGGCTGGGACGATCTCCGGGTAGAGCAGGGTCCGCAGCCCGGCGGCGGACCGCACGAGCAGGGTCGTGCCGGGCCCGGTCGCGGTGGTCAGCCGGGCGGTGATCGCGGCCTTGGTGGCGGCGTCCGGACCGACCAGGGCCCCGACGAGCACGAGGTCGGCCCTGCCCAGTTCGTCGGCGAGCGCGGGGGACAGCTGCGGGTCGTCGAGATCGGCGACCAGGCTGCGGACCCGCCCGTCCGCCCCGAGGGCGGCGGTGACCGCGTCCCCCGCGGCGACGGCCGCCCGGTCCCGGTCGACGTGCAGCACCTGCGCGCCGTGCCCGGTGGCCAGCACCAGGCCGGTCAGCGGCAGGGGCCCCGACCCGAGCACGACGACGCGCCGCGGCGCGGGCAGTCCGACGGCGGTCAGCGCGGCGAGCTCCAGCCGGACGAGGTCGTGGTAGTTGCCCAGGTAGGGGAACCGGTCCAGCTCGGCCCGCGGGTCGGGGGCGGCGGCGATCCGGCCCGCCCAGTGGTTCTCCATGTGGCCCTCGCCGGTCGCGGCGAGGGTCCGCAGGGCGTCCGAGTGCGGGGCGACCTGTGCCAGGACGCCCTCGGTGCAGCCGGCGGGCGGGAAGCAGCAGAGTCCGACGAGCTCGCCGAACGCGGCGTCGGTGTCCGGGGCGGGGCGCAGGTCGGTGCGCTCCAGGCGTCGTCGCAGGTCCACGAGTCGTGTCGCGACGGCGGCGACGGAGCCGTCGCCGCGGGGACGGCGGGGTGCGGGAAAACCGGGCGCGGTCGTCCGACTGCTCTGCGTGGTCACGATGATCCACCGTAAGCCAATGACAACCATTTCGTGCTCGGTCGTCCGGGTGGCGGGAAACTTGAGCGAACGCTCTACAATATGGCAAGGAGCGGACAGAGGGGGAGGAGTCCGGCGATGTGGGGTTGGCTCGCGCTCGCGATCGGCGCCGAGGTCACCGGAACGGTGGCGCTGCGGTTCTCGCAGGGTTTCAGCAGGCTGGTGCCGTCGATGATCACGGTGGTGGGCTACGGGCTGGCGTTCTGGTCGCTGTCCCAGGCGCTCGGCCGGGGGATGGCGCTCGGGATCGCCTACGGAACCTGGGCCGCGGCCGGGGTGGCGCTGGTCGCGCTGATCGGGGTGTTCTTCCTCGGTGAGTCGTTGACCTGGGTCCAGCTCGGCGGGATCGCGCTCGTCATCGCCGGGGTGCTCGCCCTGGAGCTGGGCGGCGCGACCGCGCATGCCTGATGCGATCGGACAGGACACCTCCGAGGCCGACGGTCGCCGCCGCCGCGGGGACCGGCGCCGCCGCGAGCTGGTCGGGGCCACGCTGCGGCTGGTCGGCGCCGGCGGGGTCGCCGCGGTCAGCCAGCGCGCGGTCGCCGCGGAGGCCGGCGTGCCGCCCAGCGCGGTCTTCTACTACCACCCCAGTGTCGACGCGCTGCTGGTCGCGACGCTCACCGCGGTCAACGACCGCTGGATCGCCCGGCTCGACGCGGTCACCGTCCCGGGCGACCTCGTCGCGCTGGTCGAGGACTGCGTCCGTCAGGAACGGGTCACCGCGATCGCCGAGTACGAGCTGTTCCTGCTGGCCGCGCGGCGCCCGGACCTACGCGGTGAGCTGGACCGCTGGGACGTCGCGCTCGCCGCGGCCGCCGCCCGGCTCCTGCCCGACGACGCCGACCGGCGTGCGCTGCTGACCGCCGCGGTCAACGGGCTCACCCTGAGCGGTGCCCTCGGCTCGCCGGTCGACCCCGCCCTCCTGGCCCGGCTCTGCGCGGCCGGGACCGCCTGAGCCGCCGTCGCCGGGATACCGTGGTGGGCATGAGCGCGGAGCGCCTCTCGGAGTCCGTGGAGAACTACCTGAAGACCATCTTCCTGCTCTCGGAGCGGTGGGAGGGGTCGGTCGGGGTCTCCGCGCTGGCCGAGCGGCTGCGGGTCTCGTCGCCGTCGGCGTCGGGGATGGTGCGCAAGCTCGTCGACGCCGGACTGGTCGACCACGCCCGCTACGCCGGGATCACGCTCACCGCCGCCGGGCGGGTGTCCGCGCTCGCCGTGGTGCGCAGGCACCGGCTGCTGGAGATGTTCCTGGTCACCGAGCTGGACCTGGCGTGGGACGAGGTGCACGAGGAGGCCGAGGCGCTCGAGCACGCCGTCTCCGACCGGCTGCTCGACCGGATCGACACCCGACTCGGGCACCCGCGGTTCGACCCGCACGGCGACCCCATCCCGGCCCGGGACGGCACGATGCCCGTGGTCCACGCCCGCCGGCTGCCGGACCTGCGCTACGGCGAGGGTGGCACCCTGGTACGCGTCGACGACACCGACCCCGAGGTGCTCCGTTTCCTCGACGCGCACGACGTCCGGCTCGGCGACCGGGTGGACCTGCTGACCCGCAAGCCCTTCGAGGGGCCGTTCGTGGTGCGGCTGCGCCGCTCCCGCGAGCAGGCACACCCCGCCCCGGGCGAGGCCGAGCACGAGTGGGGCCCGGCGCTCGCGACGGCCCTGTGGGTGGGCGGCGACGAGCACGGGCACCCGTGAGGTCCCGGGGCCCGGGTGTCCGGGCCCCGGGATCCGTCAGGTCGAGCCCTGGCGCCGCTCGAGCGCGACGTCCCCCGCGTGGTCGAGGACGTCGTCGCCGGAGTCCGGCTCGACCTCGTCCGAGGTCGCCATGGTGGCGACCGCGGTCTCGGAGTAGAGGGCCCCGTTGGGGTCGATGGTGGCCCGGCCGCCGTCGACCTCCGCCCGCTCGGTCGTGAGGTCGTCCGTTCGTGCGGTGCTGCTCCTCAGAGCCAGAGCTGGCGATGCCTCGACCGGCAGCGCGACGACGAACCGCTCACTGCGCAGGCCCCTCATGAGACCGACAGCCATGAGGATCAGCACGATGCACAGCGGCAACCCGGCGAGGATGGAGGCGGTCTGCAGGGCGGAGAGCGCATCCGCGCCCGCGGCCGCCCCGGCCCCGAGCAGTACGGCGGCGATGACGCCTTCGAGTACGGCCCAGAACAGGCGCTGCTGCCAACGGGGGTTCGGGTCTCCTCCGTTGGTCAGGATGTCGATCACGAGGGAACCCGAGTCCGACGATGTCGCGAAGAACAGCACCACCACCACGATCGACAGCACCGACGCGAGCAGGGTGAGGATCTCCGGGACCGGCAGCTGCTGCAGGAGCAGGAACATCGAGGTCTCCGGCGAGTCCGGGGCGCCCGCCAGCGGGTTCGCCGGGTCGGCCCGCAGGATGTCCAGGGCGGTGTCGCCGAAGACCGTCATCCACACCATGGACGCGCCGACCGGGGCGAACAGTGCACCGGCGACGAACTGGCGGATCGTGCGGCCGTAGGAGATGCGGGCCAGGAACATGCCGACGAACGGCGACCACGAGATCCACCACCCCCAGTAGAACAGCGTCCAACCGGACTGCCAGCTCTGGGCGTCGGCGTCACCGGGGAAGGTCTGGAAGCTCAACCCCGGCAGTTGCTGGACGTAGGTGCCCACGTTGGCCGCCGTCGAGTTCAGCAGGTCCCGGGTGGGTCCGAAGAAGAACACGAACAGCATCAGCGCCAGCGCCAGCCACAGGTTGATCAGCGACAGGTTCCGGATGCCCTTGTCGATCCCCAGCAGGACCGACACGGCCGCGACCGAGGTGATGAGCAGGATCAGCACGACCTGCAGCGGCGTGCTGTTCTCCAGCCCGAACAGGGTCTCCAGCCCCGCGCCGACCTGCTGCGCCCCGATCCCCAGCGAGGTCGCGAGTCCGAACAGCGTGCCGAACACCGCGACGACGTCGACCAGGTAGCCCGGCCAGGAGTTGATGCGATGCCCGATCAGCGGGTAGAGCGCCGCGGCCGGGCGGAGCGGCAATCCCTTGCGGAAGGAGAAGTAGCCCAGCGAGAGCCCGAGGACGATGTAGATCGCCCACGGGTGCAGGCCCCAGTGATAGAAGGTGTAGAGCATGGCGTTCTCCGCCGCCTCCGCCGTCCCGGCCTCGCCGGTCGGGGGACTCGTGAAATGCGTCAGCGGTTCGGCGACGGCGTAGAAGACCAGTCCGATGCCCATGCCCGCCGTGAACAGCATCGCGAACCACGAGACGGTCTTGTACTCCGGCGTCGAGTCCGACGGCCCGAGTTTGACCCGGCCGAAGCGCGAGGCCATGAGCACGACGACGAACACGACGAAGGCGCTCGCGGTGAAGATGTAGAGCCAGCCGAGGTTGCCGGTCACGACCGAGTTCACGGAGTCGGCGACGGAGCCGAGCGAGGCGGGGGCGACTGCGCCCCACAGTACGAAGGCGAGTGCGAGCACCGCCGATGACACGAAGACGGGAGGGCTCGTGTGCTCCCTGAGATAGCGGGCGATCACCGTGTACCTCCGGTTGGGGGTTTACGCGTCGATTCGGGTGGAATGTCCGGCACGCGACTGTAGGTCGAGTGGCCGCACGGGGCAGGACATCCGAGGCCGGAAGACGGGGTCGTCGACGCCGTCCCGCAGTCGCTCCGCGGTGTGAGCAGGGCGGATGCCCGGGGCGGCCGTCCCTGGGCTCGAGGAGAACGATTCGGTCACGGCCGGTCCGGAGCACGACACGACCCGGGCCCGGTATCCGTGTGGATACCGGGCCCGGGTCGGTGTCGCGTCGTGGAGGAGGGTCAGCGGGAGGCGTCAGCTGCGCCCTGCTCACCGGCCTTGCCCTGGGTGTTCAGCGAGCCGTCGGCGTTCTCCAGGTGCGCCCGGACGAACCACTGGTACTGCTCCAGCTCGCCGGCCTGGGCGATGAGCATGTCCTCGGTCACGGGGTCGAGCGCGCCGACCTTCTCGATCTGGGTGCGGTGGTCGGAGATGACCCCGGTGTAGACCACGTCGAGCGCGCCGAGGTGGGCGATCGCCTGGTCGCGGCCGATCGAGTAGTCGTCCCAGGTGCGGTCCTTGACCAGCGCGCCGGGGGTGCCGTTGGGCGAGCCGCCCAGGGTCGCGATGCGCTCGGCGACGTCGTCGACGAACCCGCGGACCGCGTCGACCTGCGGGTCGAGCATCTCGTGCACCGCGATGAAGTTCGGGCCGACGACGTTCCAGTGCACGTGCTTGAGCGTGAGCTGGAGGTCGTTCAGGGCGTGCAGACGGTGCTGCAGGATGTCGACGACCTGCTCGGCGTCTCCGCGCTCGAGGCCGGGGACGGTGTAACGGATCGTGGCCATGGTTCTGTGCAGTCCTTCCGTGACGGGTGCGTGGTTCAGGACGCCGCAGTGCGCGGGTCGTCGTCCGCGACGGGCTGGGCGTCGAGGTGGACGCCGTCGCCGTCGGGGGTCTCGTCGACCGGGGTGTCGCTCTGCTCGGTCGGGACCGGGTGGCTCGTGCGCTCGTCCTGCTCGCGCTGGTCCTTCTCGGGCGTCGTCATGACACCCGGGTACCCCGGTCGGGCGGGTTTCATGTCCGGCGTCGGCGGTCCCGGGAACGGGTAGCCGGTGGGGAGCAACCACACCGAGGAGCGATGCGATGACCCCCGGCACGACCGTCACCCCGCACGGGCTGCACCACGTCACGGCGATCGCCGGGGACCCGCAGCGCAACGTGGACTTCTACACCACCGTGCTCGGCCTGCGACTGGTGAAGCGGACGGTGAACTTCGACGCGCCCCAGGTCCACCACCTCTACTACGGCGACGAGGCGGGCCGTCCCGCCACCATCCTCACGTTCTTCCCGTGGCCCGACGTCGAGCCCGGCCGCCAGGGCGCCGGCCTGACGACCGCCACGGCGTTCGGCGTGCCGCCGGAGTCGCTGGGCTGGTGGCAGACCCACCTCGCCGCGCTCGGCGTGGACGCCGACGACCCCCGCACCCGGGACGCGTCGTCGGGTGCCGAGGAGGTCCTGACTCTGCGCGATCCCGACGGGCTGGTGATCGACCTCGTCGCCGCGCCCGGCGACACCCGCTCGGGCTGGGACGGCGCCGGCAACGTGCCCGCCGAGCACGCGGTACGCGGCCTGCACGCGGTGACGCTGTCCGAGGCGGACCTCGAACCGACCCAGCGGATGCTCACCGACCTCGGCATGACCCACGCCGGCGACGACGGCGCCCGCAGCCGCTTCCGTACCACGGGGGACACCGCGACGGCCGTGGACGTGCTCGGCGGCGTCGACGGGCACGGGGTGCAGGCCGGCGGCACGGTGCACCACATCGCGTTCCGGGTGGCGGACCGGGCGACCCAGCAGCAGTGGCGCACCGAGCTGGTGGCCCGCGGCCTGGAGGTCACCGAGATCCTCGACCGGCAGTACTTCACCTCGATCTACTTCCGCGAGCCCGGCGGTGTGCTGTTCGAGATCGCCACCGACGAGCCCGGCTTCACCGTCGACGAGCCGCTGCTCGAACTCGGCCGCGCGCTGAAGCTGCCGCCGTGGCTGGAGCCGGACCGGGCGACGATCGAGGCGAACCTGCCCGCGCTGCGCGACCGGGGGTGACCGCGGCGGCCGGTCGGCTCAGGTGTCGAGCCGCTGCTCGCGGGCTGGCCCGTCGACTCCGGTGAGATGCTCCAGGGTGTTGGTGACGCGCAGCAGCCGCTCCAGCGCACCGACACGGTTGTCGAGGTGGAGCTCGACGCCTGCGGCCCGGGTCCGCCTGCGGATCATCAGCAGCGACGACAGACCGTAGGAGTCGCAGTACCCGATCCCGGCGCAGTCGATCCGCAGTTCACGCAGGCCGGGCCGGTCCGTCAGCAGCACGGCGACGGCGTCGGCGAGCGCGTCGGAGGTGGCGTAGTCGAGGTCACCGGCCGGCGCGACCGTCGCGAGGTCCGGCGCGGGGCTGGTCCAGGTGAGGGACAGCTCTCGCGGGTCGCTCATGCGGGCCTTCCGGTTCGGTGCAGTGTCGTGGAGTCGGCGCCCTCGGTGACGGCGCCGGCCGGGACGGGGGTGCCCGCGCCTCCGGTGAGCGCCGGGGACGTGGTCGCGCGCCGCAGCAGCTCCGACGCCCGGGTGAAGTCGCGCAGCTCGTCGCCGAGCAGATCCAGGACCGGCCGCAGGACGGCCACCGGCACCGCCCGGGCCTCGAGCACCTCGGCGGTCCAGCCGAGGAACTGCTCGAACAGCTCCGCGTCACCGGTGTAGAGCGCCACGGACAGGAAGTCGACGATGTGCCGGACGTCCTCGGCGGTGTGCCGGCGCTGCTCGTCGTCGTATCCGGCCATCGCCGGGACACGGTCGGGCAGGCGGTCCAGCACCGTGGCGACCAGCTGCGGGGCACTGCGGGTGACCAGCGTGTACTCCTGGTCGGACAGGTGCGGCAGGTCGTCCATCGGCTGGGCGTGCGGGTGCGCCGGGGCGGGCAACCCGTCGGCGAGGGTGTCGGCGGCGGCCCGCGCGTCCGGGGCCCAGGCGTCGGCGCCGAGCAGGCGGGCGTAGCGGCCGTCCGTGCCGAACGCCC
>NZ_WWFY01000121.1:0-12753 GCF_009864975.1 Pseudonocardia sp. SID8383 | reverse complement strand
CCACCTCGCGCGGGATCGTCGACGCGGTGCTCCGCCCGCTGGCCGCGGTCGCCGGGAACGGCTGGGCGCGGCTGGTCCTGGCGCTCGCCTTCGTCGAGGGCGCCGTCGTGCTCGGGGTGCTGACCTACCTGGCCCCGTCGCTGCAGGCCGGGGGCAGCTCCGCCGCGCTGGCCGGGCTCGCCGCCGGGGGCTACGGCGTCGGTGCGGTGCTGTTCTCCCGGGTCGTGCGACGCCTGGTCGGGCGCCTGCGCCCGGCCGCGCTGGCCGCCGTCGGCGGCGGGTTCCTCGTGATCGCCTGGGTGTTCCCGCTGGTCGTCGTGCACCCGGTGACGGTCGCCGTGGCCGGGCTCTGCCTGGGTGGGGCGTGGGCGTTCCTGCACTCGACCCTGCAGACCTGGGCGACCGAGGTCGTCCCGCAGGCCCGCGCGACCGCCGTCGCGCTGTTCGCGACGCTGCTGTTCCTGGGCAGCTCGGCCGGGACCGCGCTGGGAGCCCCGCTCGCCGACGCCGGGCGCTTCGCCCCGCTGTTCGCCGCCGCCCTGGTGGCCTCGGTGCCGCTGGCGCTGGTCGCCGCGTGGACCCGGGCCCGCTACGCCCGCCGGGCCGCCTGACCCGCGCCGTGTGTTCCCAGGGTCACTCTCGTGGCTTAGAGCGCCACGAAAGTGACCCTGGGAGCACGGTGGGGCGTCACACGTAGCGGTCGCGCAGCTCCCGCTTGACCAGCTTGCCGGTGGGGGTGCGCGGCAGGAAGTCGGTGAAGTCCACCGACGACGGCGCCTTGTAGTGCGCGATCCGCTCCCGCACGAAGTCGATCAGCTCGCGCTCCAGCTCCGGGCCGGCGTCGACGCCCTCCGGGGGCTGGACGACGGCCTTGACCTTCTCGCCCATCTCGTCGTCGGGCACCCCGATGACGGCGACGTCGAGCACCTTGGGATGCAGCGCGAGGGCGTCCTCGACCTCCTGCGGGTAGATGTTCACCCCGCCCGAGATGATCATGAAGGCCTTGCGGTCGGTGAGGAAGAGGTAGCCGTCCTCGTCGAGGTAGCCCAGGTCCCCGGTGGTGGTCCAGTTCTCGTGCTCGGGGTGGGTCGCGGCGAGGGTCTTGCCCGGGTCGTTGTGGTACTCGAACGGCCGGACGTCGCGCTCGAAGTAGACCGTCCCGATCTCGCCCGGGGCCAGGACGGCGCCGGTGTCGTCGGCGATCCGGATGGTGCCGAGCCCGGCGCGCCCGACCGAGCCGGGACGTTCGCTCCACTGCGCCGAGTCGATGAAGGTGATGCCGTTGGACTCGGTCGCGGCGTAGTACTCGTGCAGGACCGGACCCCACCAGTCGATCATCGCCTGCTTGACGTCCACCGGGCACGGCGCGGCCGCGTGGATCGCGACCCGCATCGAGGACACGTCGTAGGACGCGCGGACGGACTCCGGGAGCTTGAGCATCCGCACGAACATCGTCGGCACCCACTGTGAGTGGCTCACCGAGTACCGCTGGATCAGCGCCAGGGCCGTCTCGGGCTCGAAGCGCTCCATCACCACGACGGTGCCGCCGAGTGCCTGCACCGTGGCGGTGAACCGCAGCGGCGCGGCGTGGTAGAGCGGGGCCGGGTTCAGGTAGACGGTGTCGGTGTCGAAGCCGTACATCGACCCGAACAGGGCCTGGTAGGTGTCGCCCGGCTCGTCGACCTGCCGGTCGGGCAGCGTCGGCTTGATGCCCTTGGGGCGGCCGGTGGTGCCCGACGAGTAGAGCATGTCCGCCCCGCGCGGCTGGTCGGCCGGCGGCTCGGCCGGCACCCCGGCGAGGGTCTCGTCGTAGTCGGCGTAGCGCGACGCACCGGGGATCTCACCGCCGAAGGCCAGCCGTACCGGGGTGTCGACGTGGTCCTCGATCGCCGCGGCCAGACCGGCGACACCGGCCGAGACGACGAGCGCCTTCGCGCCGCAGTCCCGCACGATGTAGGCCGCCTCGGGCGCGGAGAGGTGGTGGTTCACCGCGGTGATGTAGAGCCCCGACCGCTGGGCGGCCCAGTAGACCTCGTAGACCCGCGCGGTGTTCTCCGCGACGAGTGCGACGACGTCGCCCCGCTGCAGACCGGCCGCACGCAGGTGGTTCGCGAGCCGGGCGGACCCCTCCTCCAGCTCACGGAACGTCAGGGTCGCGCCCGAGCCCCCCATGATCACGGCCGGCTTGTCGGGGGTCGTGGCGGCGTGCGTGCCTGGGTACATCGGGGCCTCTCCGTCGGGGCGCGCCGCGGATCGCCCGGCGCACGTCTCTCGTCGGCCCGATCCTGCCATCCGGGGCGACCCCGTCGGCGGCAGCGGTCAGGAGTGCGCGTTCTGATAGGCCTCGAGAACCGAGGACGGGATACGCCCGCGCTCGGAGATCTTCATGCCCTGGGCCACCGCCCATTCCCGCACGGCGCGGTTCGCGGCGCGTTCCGAGGAGCTGGAACCGTTCGACGACGAGGTGCCGGAAGCGGGACCGCGCCGACCGGACCCGCGACGGGCGGCCGCGACGTAGGGCGCCAACGATTCCCGCAGCTTCTCGGCATTCCCGGCGGACAGGTCGATCTCGTAGGCGCGGCCGTCGACGGAGAACTCCACCTGCTCGTCGGCCTCGGTGCCGTCGAGGTCGTCGACCAGTGTGATGGTCGTCTGCTGCGCCACGTCGTCATTCCTTCCACGGGGAATCACCGGATCGGCCGGAGACGGGAATCGCCCGGTCGGAGCCGGAACCGATTCTTCGGGCAGAACGATAAAGGATGCCGAACCGACCTGTCGAACCCCTGCCCGGAAATAGTCCGGCACCGTCGTTTCGGGTCGGGGGATACGGCGTCCGGGCGACGGGAATGGGCGAAAAGGGTCAGCGGTGAACGTGACGTGAATCAGCGCGCGGTCGGCCACCACGGTTCGGTGGGAACCGCGGCGCGAGCGTCGTCGACGGTCGTGACGCCGGTCAGGTCGATCCGCTCGCCCGGACGCGGCAGGGCCAGGACCACGTCCTGGTCGGCGGCGGCCTTGCGGGCCCGCTCAGCGGGCTCGTCCCACGGGTGGAAGCCCAGGTTGAACGTCGCCCAGTGGATTGGCAGCAGCACCCGGCCGCCCAGCTCGCGGTGCGCGGCGACGGCCTGCTCCGGGTCGGCGTGGATGTCGGGCCACAGGTCGGCGTAGGCGCCGATCGGCAGCACCGTCAGGTCGAACGGGCCGTGCGCGGCCCCGGTGCGCGCGTGCGCCCGGGTGGCGCCGGTGTCCCCGCCCAGGTACGCGGTGTGCCGCGGCCCCGCGACCTTCCAGGCGGCCCACAGCGTCGTGTTGCGGCGCAGCCCGCGCCCGGAGAAGTGCCGGGTCTCCAGGCAGGTCAGCTCCAGCCCGGCGACGGTCACCACGCCCTCCCAGTCGCGCTCGACGACCCGGTGCCCGGGCACGCCCCAGGCCCGCAGGTGCGCGCCCACCCCGAGCGGGCCGACGAACACCGCGGAGGTGTCACGGGCCAGCGCGGTGACCGTCGGACGGTCGAGGTGGTCGTAGTGGTCGTGGCTGATCACGACGACCTCCGGGGACCCCAGCGCGGACAGCGGCCCGACCGGCGGGTGCAGGCGGCGCGGCCCGAAGCGCGGCACGGGGGAGGCGTACTCCGACCAGACCGGGTCGGCCAGGACCCGTCGGCCGTCGATCTCCAGCAGCACCCCGGCGTGACCCAGCCAGGTCACCGCCAGCCCGGCGGGCTCGTCGGGGGTCCGCAGCGGCGCGAGCGGCACCGTGGCCGGCGCGACGCCCTCGGACCGGCGGCCCACCAGCATGTTCAGGATCATCCTGGCGGAGGCCTTGGCCCGCGGCAGACCCGGCTCGGTGTTGGCGAACACGCCGTCGACGGCGTTCGGCGACCCGGAGGCGATCCGGTGGAGGTCGCCCGCGCGGGCCCCCATGTTGCGGCGCACGTGCACGCCGAGCGCGGCGAGGGCCCCGGTCAGGGCGATCGGGACGGACAGGACGGCCGCGGTCGGCACGCGCTTGCTGCGGGACACGATCACCACAGTACGAACGCCCGGGCCCGCTCCCCACCTACAGTCGCGATCGTGACGGACGGCATGACGGGGACACGGGTGACCACCGAGCGGCACGGGCACGTGCTCCTGATCCGGATGACGCGCCCGGACAAACGCAACGCCGTCGACGCCGCGATGACGGCGGGGCTCGACGAGGCGCTCAACACCCTCGACGACGACCCGGACCTGTGGTGCGGCGTGCTCGCCGGGGACGCGACGGCGTTCAGCGCGGGCACCGACCTGGCGGCGGGCTCCGGCGGGCCGACGCCGCGCGGCGGCAACTACGGCGTCGTCCGGCGCGACCGGCGGCGCCCGCTGATCGCCGCCGTCGAGGGCGTCGCCTACGGCGGTGGGTTCGAGATCGTGCTGGCCTGCGACATGGTCGTCGCGTCGACGACGGCGCGGTTAGGGCTGCCCGAGGTCGCCCGCGGCCTGGTCGCGAACTGCGGGGCGCTGTTCCGGGCGCCGCGGCCGCTGCCGCTCAACATCGCCAAGCAGCTGCTGGTCACCGGGCGACCGCTGGACGCCGAGCGCGCGTACACCCTGGGACTGGTCTCCGAGCTCGTCGAGCCGGGCGGGGCGGAGGCGGCGGCGCTGGCGCTCGCGGCCGCGGTGTGCGAGAACTCGCCGCTGGCGGTGTCGGTGTCGCTGCGCGCGCTGGAACGTGTGGTGTCCGAGCCGGACGAGCGCGGCTGGAACGCCACCGGGATCGCCTCGGCGGCGATCGACCGGTCCGCGGACAGGACCGAGGGGATCGCGGCCTTCCTGGAGAAGCGCCCGCCGCGCTGGACGGGGCGCTGACCCGCGCCCGGTATGTCTCGCCGCACGCGACTAGGCTCGTCGGCATGCCTGCCCGGACGCGACGTGAGGACCTGGTCGCGCTGCTGCAGGACTACGCGGGCGAGGCCGAGCTGCTCGGCCAGGAGTTCGCCGGGCGGCACCGGCTGCACCCCACCGACCTGCACGCACTGCTCGCGGTGATGCGCGCGGACTCCGCGGGCGAACCGCTGACCCCGGGCGTCCTCGGTGCCCGGCTCGGGCTGTCCACGGGTGCGACGACCGCGCTCGTCGACCGTCTGGAGCGCGCGGGCCACGTGCGCCGCAGCCGCGAGTCCACCGACCGGCGGCGGGTGACCCTGCGCCAGGCCGAGAACGCCGCCGAGGTCGGCGGGGCGTTCTTCGGCCCGCTCGGCGCCCGGATGGACGCCGTGCTCGCCGGCTTCGACGACGACGAGCTCGCCGCCGCGGCCCGCTTCCTCACCGCGATGAACGCGCTGGTCGCGGACTACCGCGCCGACCTCGCCGCCGGGCCGGCGCAGAAGTCCACGCCGGCCTGAGGATCAGGCGTTCGCCGCCGCGGTGTCCAGGTACTCCGCGAACTTCCGGCGCGCGGCCTCGGTGCGGGTCGGGACGTGCTCGGTGGGGACCTCCACCGGGGTGTAGCCGCGCAGGATGCGCCGCGCGACGGACTCCTTGTGCACCTCGTCGGGGCCGTCGTAGATGCGCGCGGCGCGGGCCGCCCGGTACATCTGCTCCAGCGGCAGGTCCCCGGAGAAGCCCAGCGAGCCGTGCACCTGGATCGCGCGGTCGATCACGTCGTGCAGCACCCTCGCGCCCCAGTACTTGATCATCCCGATCTCGATCCGGGCGTTCGAGGCGCCGACCTGGTCCATCGTCCACGCCGCATGCAGGGTCAGCAGCCGCGCCGCGGCCATGTCCGCAGCGGACTGCGCGATCATGTCCTGCACCATCTGCTTGTCGGCGAGCCGCGTGCCGCTCGCCGTCCGCGACACCGCGCGCTCGCACAGCATGTCGAACGCCCGCCGGGACTGGCCGAGCCAGCGCATCGCGTGGTGGATGCGCCCCGGGCCGAGCCGCTGCTGGGCGAGCTTGAAGCCGTCGCCGGGGTTGCCGACCAGGTTCGTCGCCGGAACCCGGACGTCGCGGTAGAACACCTCGGCGTGGCCGCCGTAGATCTCGCCGCCGACGTCGGGGTGGTCCATCACCGGGATGTCGCGCGCCACGTCGACCCCCGGGGTGTCGGTCGGGACGACGATCATCGAGGCCCGCTGGTACGGGGGCGCGTCCGGGTCGGTCACCACCATCGCGATCAGGAAGTCCGAGCCGGTGGCGTTCGAGGAGAACCACTTGTGGCCGTTGATGACGTAGTCGTCGCCGTCGCGCACGGCCCGGGTGGACAGCATCGTCGGGTCCGCACCGGCGCCGGGCTCGGTCATCGAGAAGCAGGACCGCAGCTCACCGCGCAGCAGCGGGTGCATCCAGCGTTCCTTCTGCTCCGGCGACCCGCCGATCGCCAGCAGCTCGGCGTTGCCCGAGTCGGGGGCCTGGTTGCCGAACACCCCCGGCGCGTAGCGGCACTGGCCGAGGATCTCGTGCATCAGCCCGAGGGAGACCTGGCCGAACCCGCCGCCACCGAGCTCGGGGGGCAGGTGCGCGGCCCACAGGCCCTGCTCCTTGACCTGCTCCTTGAGCGGGGCGGTGATCCGGGCGAAGGTCTCCCGGTCCAGGTCGAGGGTCTCGAGCGGGATGATCTCGTCGCGGACGAAGCCGCGCATCCACTTCAGCTTCTCCTCGAACTCCGGATCGGTGCTGAAGTCCCACGCCATCGCGTCCGCCTCCCGACGAGCCTCGTTGCCACTGCGAACGTAACCCAGCCCGCCACGACGTGGACAGGGCCGCCGCCGAGCCGGTGGTCGACGGGGCCGACAGCCGACGGTGCCCCCGGGCGGACGGTGGCCCTCGGGCGGGCGGGGCGATTGCGTGCCCGGGCGCTGCCGGGGAGGCTCGGGGGATGACCGACGAGGCTCCCGTCCCCGTCCACCCGGCGGGTGTCCCGGCCGACCTGGTGGACCTGTCCTACGAGCCGCTGACCCCCACGGCGTTCCTCGACCGGGCCGCGGCGGCGCACGGCGACCGGGTCGCGGTCGTCGACGGCGACCTGCGGTTCACCTACACCGAGTTCCGGGACCGCTGCCGGCGGCTGGCGGGCTCGCTCGCCGCGCTGCACGACGGGCGCCCGGTCGCGGTCCTCGTGCCGAACACCCACGTCGGGCTGGAGGCGGCGCACGCGGTCCCGTGGTCGGGGACGGCGCTGGTCGCGGTCAACACCCGGCTGTCGGCGGGCGAGGTCGCCTACATCCTGGAGCACTCCCACGCCTCGGTGCTGGTGGCCGACCCGGTGTTCGACGACCTCGTCGCCGAGGTCGTCGCCCGCCTCGACACCCCGCCGCACACGGTGCGGGTCGGCCCGGACTACGAGCGCCTCGTCGAGGAGGGGGAGCCCACCGCGGTGCGGCCCGCCGACGAGCGCGGCCTGCTGTCGATCAACTACACGTCCGGGACCACCGGGAACCCGAAGGGCGTGATGTACCACCACCGGGGCGCCTACCTGCAGGCGCTGGCGATGGTCGGCCACACCGGGCTGACCGCGTCGTCGGTGCACCTGTGGACGCTGCCGATGTTCCACTGCAACGGCTGGTGTTTCCCCTGGGCGGTCACCGCGGCCGCCGCCACCCACGTCTGCCTGCCGAAGGTGGAGCCGACCCGGATCTGGGAGCTCGTGCGCGAACAGGGCGTCACCCACCTCAACGGCGCCCCCACCGTGCTGTCGATGATCGCCTACGCGCCGGAGGCCGGGCCGGTGGGGACCCCGGTGGCCGTCGCGACCGGGGGAGCACCGCCGAGCCCGGCGATCCTGCGCCGGATGGCCGAGCTCGGGTTCGAGGTGACCCACCTCTACGGGCTCACCGAGACCTTCGGCCCGGCGATGATCTGCGACTGGCGTCCGGAGTGGAACGACCTCGACGCCGACGCCCGGGCCCGGATGAAGGCCCGCCAGGGCGTCGGGAACATGATCGCCTGCGCCGTCCGGGTGATCGACGACGACGGCGCCGACGTCCCCGCCGACGGGGAGACGACCGGCCAGATCGCGTTGCGCGGCAACAACGTGATGCTCGGCTACCTCGACGACGAGCAGGCCACCCGCGACGCCGCGCCGGACGGCTGGTTCCGGACCGGCGACATCGGCGTCATGCACCCCGACGGCTACGTCGAGCTCCGTGACCGCTCGAAGGACGTGATCATCTCCGGTGGGGAGAACATCGCCAGCGTCGAGGTGGAACAGGCCATCGCCGACCACCCGGCCGTGCTGGAGGTCGCGGTGATCGCCGTCCCCGACGAGCGGTGGGGCGAGGTCCCGGCCGCGTGGGTGACCCTGCGCGAGGGCGAGAGCGCCACCGAGGACGAGATCGTCGAGCACGTGCGCGGGCGGCTGGCGCGGTTCAAGGCGCCGAAGCGGGTCACCTTCGCCGAGCTGCCGAAGACCTCCACCGGGAAGATCCAGAAGTTCGTGCTGCGCGACGAGGCGTGGGCCGGGCAGGAGCGCCGGATCCGGTAGGGGCCGGGGCAGCGCGGTCAGGACAGTGCGCTCAGCGAGCGCCACTCGTCCCAGGGGATCGTCCAGTCGTAGAGGTCGCCGTCGCGGGCGGTCAGCGGCTGCGAGCTGCCGGTCACCTCGACCGGGTCGCCGAACACGGCGCCCGCGAAGAACTCCTTCGCGTCACGGGTGGAGAGGTTGATGCAGCCGTGACTGACGTTGCGGTTGCCCTGCGCCCACGACGACGCGGGGTTGGCGTGGATGAACTCGCCGTTGTTGGAGATCCGGACCGCCCAGAACTGGGGTTCGTCGACGTAGCCGTAGTCGGGGTTGCTCATCAGCACCTTCTCCGACCTGGCCATGACCACGTGGATGCCGGAGCGGGTCACCCGGCGCGGGTCGGACTCCAGGCCGTAGGAGGCGTCGTAGCGGGCGACCTCCGTGCCGTCGCGGACGACGACGATCGCGTGGCTGCGGGTGTCGGCCTTCACGATCTGGCTGCGTCCCACGGTGAAGGCCCGGTCCAGGTCCTCCGTCATGAAGGTGCCGTCGCCCAGGTCGAGCCCGCGCAGCGCGCCCCGCACGTGGACCTGCGTGTGCGCGGGCCAGTAGGCCTTCGGCCGGTAGTGCACCCGCGAGCCCTCGGCGGTGTCGGGCAGCCACGCCCAGGCGCCCTCGACCTTCCGCGACGCGGTGACGCTCAGCGCCCGCTCGACGGTGGCCTTCGCGGCGTCGGGGAGCTTCTCGCCGAAGGTGAGCACGACCGGCGCGCCGATGCCGACCTCGCCGCCGTCGCGGATGTTCATGGTGGCGTCGACGGTGTCGTCGGGGTCGACGGTGGTGAACGGGGCCGGGGGCACCGGGCGCCGGTCCTGCGGGCCCAGCACCCAGCTGCCCGACCAGTGGTAGGTGGTGGCGAGGTCCAGCGGCTCGGTGGCGGTCCAGCTGCGGCCGTCGGGGGACAGGGTGCCCGCGACGGTGACCGGCCCGTCGTCGCCGTCGGCGGTGAGTGCGACGCCGTCGAGGGTCCCGGTGCTGACCTCGGTGCGGACCGGGCTGCGCGGGGCGACCGGGGCACCGCCGGCCGGGACGCTGGTGAGGACCTCGGGGACGGGGGGTGCGGGCGGCACGGCCGGGGCCGGACGGAGGCGGTCGACGGCACCGGCGAGGTTGCGGGCCAGCGAGTCGACGCCGCCGCCGACGGTGTCACCGATCCGGCCGCCCGCCATCGCGGCGGTCCCGCCCGCGAGCAGGACCACCAGTGCGACCAGCGAGGTCGCGAGCACCGCCCAGGTGCGACGGTGCACCGAGCGTCGCCGCCGGCGTGGGGTGTGGCGCCCGCGCGAGTGCTCCCAGGACCTCGACATGCCGAGGATCATGGCCCGCGTGTCACCCACACGGGCGGTGCGACACCCCGACGACATGTGATCGTTGCCCGGGCGCGTCCGCGGCGACGGCGTGACAGGGTTCCGCCATGAGCTACGACGTCGCCGCCGTCCGCAGCCGTTTCCCCGCCCTGCGCGCCGGGATCGCCCACTTCGACGGGCCCGGCGGCTCCCAGGTCCCCGACGCCGTCGCCGGGGCGGTGGCCGCCGCCATGACCTCCCCGCTGGCCAACCGCGGGACGGTCACCAGCGGTGAGCGCGCCGCCGACGCGATCGTGCTCGGCGCCCGCGCCGCGACGGCCGACCTGCTCGGCGCGGACCCGCGCGGGATCGTGTTCGGGCGCAGCATGACCGCGCTGACCTTCGACCTCGCCCGGACACTGGCCGCGACCTGGTCGCCGGGCGACGAGATCGTCGTGACCCGCCTCGACCACGACGCGAACATCCGCCCCTGGGTGACCGCCGCGCAGGCGGCCGGGGTGACGGTCCGGTGGCTCGACTTCGACCCCGCCACCACCGAGCTCGACGACGTGACGCCGCTGCTGTCCGACCGCACCCGGCTCGTCGCGGTGACCGGGGCGTCGAACCTGGTCGGGACCCGCCCCGACCTGCCCGCGATCGCCGCAGCCGTGCACGCCGCCGGGGCGCTGTTCATGGTCGACGGCGTGCACCTGACCGCGCATGCTCCGATCGACCTCGCCGCGACCGGCGCCGACTTCTACGCCTGCTCGCCCTACAAGTTCCTCGGCCCGCACTGCGGGGTGCTCGCCGCCGACCCGGCGCTGCTGGAGACCCTGCGCCCGGCGAAGCTGGCGCCGTCGAGCGACGCGGTGCCCGAGCGCTTCGAGCTCGGCACCCTGCCCTACGAGCTGCTCGCCGGGACCACCGCCGCCGTCGAGTTCCTCGCCGCGCTGGACCCGTCGGCGACCGGGGACCGCCGGGCGCGGCTGCAGGCGTCGATGGCCGCGGTGGAGGAGCACGAGCGGCCGCTGCGCGAGCGCATCGAGACCCACCTCGCCGCCCTGCCCGGGGTCACGGTGCGCTCCCGGGCGGCCCGGCGGACCCCGACCCTGCTGGTGACCTTCGACGACCGCGACGCCGCCGACGCCTACCGGCACCTGGCGGAGCGACGGATCGCGGCGCCCGCCTCGTCGTTCTACGCGCTCGAGTGCTCGCGGCGGCTCGGCCTGGGGGACACCGGATCCCTGCGGATCGGGCTGGCCTGCTACACCGACGACGCCGACGTCGACCGCCTCCTGGACGGGCTCTCCGACTTCGTCGGGGCCTGATCCACATATGTGAGACTGTTCAGGTGGCGCGTTCTCGGTGGGTCCTCGCGGCCCTGCTCGCACTGTCCCTCGTCGCCGGGTGCTCGGCACCCGCCGCGGCACCGCGGGCCCCCGGTGGGACCGGCGCGGCGGCACAGGACTGCGTGCCCGGCGCCGCATCCGCCCCGGACGACACGGTCGCCTTCAGCCACGCCACCAACGTCACGATCACCGGCGGCGACGGCTACCGGGTCCTGACCGTCCGCACGCCCTTCCCGGGTGGGCAGCCGCAGTCGGTCGTACTCGTCGGCTGCGGACAGGGCGACCCGGCGCTGCCCGCGGCGCTCGCCGGGGCCCCGGTGGTGCACACCCCGGTGAGCGGGATCTTCGCCGGCTCGACCACCCAGCTACCGATGATCACCGAGCTGGGTGGGCTCGACCGGATCACCGGCGTCGGCGGGGCCGCGCTGGTCACCGACCCGGCCGTGCGCGGTCGCGTCGAGTCCGGTGCCGCCGTCGATTTCGCGCCGAACGCCACGATCGACGCCGAGGCCGTCGTCGCCGCCGCGCCACCGGTCGTGCTGTCGGCGGGGACCGACGACCCGGCCTTCCCGGCGCTGGCCGCCGCCGGGATCCCGGTGGTCGGCTGGGCGGACTACCTGGAGACCGGTCCGCTCGGCCAGGCCGAGTGGATCAAGGTCGTCGGCGCGCTGACCGGGCAGGACGCCCGCGCCGCGGAGGTCTTCGACGGCATCGCGGGCCGCTACACCGACCTCGCCGGTCGCGTGCGCGGTCTGCCGCCGACGCCGATCGTCGCCGGGCAGCCCTACCAGGGCACCTGGAACGTCCCGGCCGCCGAGTCGACCGCGGGCATCCTGTTCCGCGACGCCGGCGCCACCTGGCTGGGCGCCGGGATGCCCGGCACCGGCACCCAGGCGCAGTCGCTGGAGCGGGTGCTGGCCGACGACGGCGACGCCCGCATCTGGCTCGCCGACGGCCCGTTCGCCTCGACGGCCGACGTCGCGACGCTCGACCCGCGGCTGTCCTCGCTCACCGCGGCCCGCCCCGGCGGGCAGCTGTGGACCCGCGACCGGGCCACCACCGCCGACGGCGGCAACGCCCTCTACGAGCGCGGCGCGCTCCACCAGGACGAGATCCTCGCCGACCTCGTCGCGATCCTGCACCCGCAGGCTCTGCCCGGGCACGCGTTCACCTACTACCGGCAGGTGCCCGCCGGATGAGGCAGGCCGCACCGGCGTCGCCCGCTCCGGCGCCCCGGGCCCCGGACCGGGCCGGACAGCGCTCGGGACGCCGGGCGCCGCTGGTCCTGGCGCTGCTCGCCGCCGGTGTCGTCGTGCTTTTCGCCCTCGCCGTCTCGACCGGGTCGGTGGTGATCGGGCTCGATCGGACGCTGTCGGCGCTGCTCGGCATCGGCGCCCCCGACGCCCGGCTCGACCTGCTCGTCACCGACCTGCGGGTGCCGCGGGCGGTGACCGCGACGGCCGTCGGCGTCGGGCTGGGCACCGCGGGGCTGCTCACCCAGACCCTGTTCCGCAACCCGTTGGCCGAGCCCTACGTGCTCGGGGTCAGCGCCGGGGCCGGGCTGGGCGTCGCGCTGGTGACCACGCTCGGCGCGGCCGCGGGGACCGCCGCGTTCGCCA
>NZ_WWFY01001200.1:0-2933 GCF_009864975.1 Pseudonocardia sp. SID8383 | reverse complement strand
TGTCCCTGCTGCCGCTCGACGAGCGCCCCGCTGCGGGCGCCGCCCCGCTGACCCGCGGCCTCGCCCTGACCGTCGCGCTCGTCCAGGCCCTCGCCGACGCCGACGCCGGTGACAGCACCGGGACGACCGCACGGCTGTGGACCGCGACCCGCGGCGCCGTCTCCACCGGTCCCGCCGACCCGGTCACCCACCCGGTGCAGGCCACCGCATGGGGCCTGGGCCGCAGCGTCGCTCTGGAGCACCCGCGGCTGTGGGGCGGCCTGGTCGACCTCCCGGCCGAGCTGGACCCGCGCAGCGCCCAGCGCCTCGCGGGGGTGCTCGCCGACAAGGACACCCCGGACGGGGAGGACCAGGTCGCGTTGCGCGCCGCCGGTGTGTCCGGGCGCCGGCTCGTCCGGCACACCGTCGACGCGCTGCCGCCCGCCACCGCGTTCACCGCGACCGGCTCGGTCCTGGTCACCGGTGGTACCGGTGGGCTCGGCGCCGAGGTCGCCCGATGGCTGGCCCGCTCCGGCGTGGCCCACCTGGTGCTCACCAGCCGTCGTGGCCCCGACGCACCCGGGGCCGCCGAGCTGCGCGACGAGCTCACCGCGCTGGGCGCCTCGGTCGCGATCGAGGCCTGCGACGTGACCGACCGCGACGCGCTCGCCGCCGTGCTGGACGCCGTACCCGCCGACGCGCCGCTGACCGGCGTCGTGCACACCGCGGGCGTCGGCCACTACGACGCGCTCGACACCCTCGACGTCGAGGGTGTCGCCGCCCGCACGGCCGCCAAGATCGCCGGCGCCGCGCACCTCGACGACCTGCTGGCCGACCGCGAGCTCGACCTGTTCGTGCTGTTCGGCTCCGTCGCCGGGGTGTGGGGGAGCGGCGGGCAGAGCGCCTACGGCGCCGCCAACGCCTACCTCGACGCACTCGCCGCGCACCGCCGCGCCCGCGGCGCCACCGCCACCAGCATCGCCTGGGGCCCGTGGGCCGGGTCCGGCATGGCCACCGAGGAGTCCGTGGCCACGACCCTGCAGCGGCAGGGACTCGGCCTGCTCGACCCCGGCCCGGCCATGACCGAGCTGCGGCGCGCCGTCGTCGACGCCGACACCCAGGTCACCGTCGCCGACGTCGACTGGGACCGCTACGCACCGCTGTTCACCTCGGCCCGGCCGAGCGCACTGATCGCCGGTCTCGCGGACCTCGCGGAGCCGGAGTCCGGCGTCGCCGCCACCGAGATCGTCACCCGGGTCCGCGCCCTCGACGAGCCCGCCGGGATGCGCCTGCTCACCGAGCTGGTCCGCGGTGCGGCCGCGGCCGTGCTGGGCCACGGGTCGGCCGAGTCCGTCGCCGGGTCGCGCGCGTTCCGCGACCTCGGGTTCGACTCGCTGACCGGGGTCGAGCTGCGCAGCCGTCTCGCCGCCGCGACCGGCCTGACGCTGCCCAGCACGCTGGTGTTCGACCACCCGAGCCCGCTGGAGCTCGCCCGGCACCTGCGTGCCGAGATCCTCGGCACCGCGGCGGAGGGCACCGGCCCGGTCGCCGTCGGCGCCGCCGACGCCGAGCCGATCGCGATCATCGGCATGGCCTGCCGGTTCCCCGGCGGCGTCTCCTCGCCGGAGGCGCTCTGGGACCTGGTCACCTCCGGTACCGACGCGATCTCCGACTTCCCGGTCAACCGTGGCTGGGACACCGCCGCGCTGTTCGACCGCGACCCGGACCGCCCCGGGACCACCTACTCCACCCAGGGCGGGTTCCTGCACACCGCCGACGAGTTCGACCCGTCGTTCTTCGGCATCTCGCCGCGCGAGGCGCTGGTGATGGATCCGCAGCAGCGGCTGCTGCTGGAGACCACCTGGGAGTCCTTCGAGCGGGCCGGGATCCGTCCCGACACCGTGCGCGGCAGCCTGACCGGCACCTTCATCGGGTCCAGCTACCAGGAGTACGGCCTGGGTGCCGGTGACGGCGCCGAGGGTCACCTGGTCACCGGCACCAGCCCCAGCGTGCTGTCCGGCAGGTTGTCCTACGTGTTCGGGCTGGAGGGCCCGGCCGTCACCGTCGACACGGCGTGCTCGTCGTCGCTGGTGGCACTGCACCTGGCCTGCCAGTCGCTGCGCAACGGGGAGAGCACCCTCGGGGTCGCCGGCGGCGCCACCGTCATGACCACCCCCAACCCGTTCATCGCGTTCAGCCGCCAGCGCGCGCTGGCCCGCGACGGCCGCTGCAAGGCCTTCTCCGACGACGCCGACGGCATGACCCTCGCCGAGGGCGTGGGCATCGTGCTGGTCGAACGCCTCTCCGACGCCGAGCGCCACGGCCACCCGGTCCTCGCGGTGATCCGCGGCTCCGCCATCAACCAGGACGGCGCCTCCAACGGCCTGACCGCCCCGAACGGGCCCTCCCAGCAGCGGGTCATCCGCCAGGCACTGGCCAACGCCGGGCTCGAGCCCGGCGACGTCGACGCCGTCGAGGCGCACGGCACCGGCACCCCGCTGGGCGACCCGATCGAGGCCCAGGCCCTGCAGACCACCTACGGCCGCGACCGCGACGCGGCGCGCGCGCTGCTGCTGGGCTCGGTGAAGTCCAACATCGGGCACACCCAGTCCGCCGCGGGCGTCGCCTCGGTGATCAAGACGGTGATGGCGCTGCGGCACGGGGTGCTGCCCCGCACGCTGCACGCCGACGAGCCGTCCTCGCACGTGGACTGGTCGGCAGGCAGCGTCGAGCTGCTCGCCGAGCAGACCGCATGGCCGGAGACCGGTCGTCCCCGCCGGGCCGCGGTGTCGTCGTTCGGGATCAGCGGCACCAACGCCCACACCGTGCTGGAGCAGGCGCCCGAGGCCGCCCCGGTGGCCCCCGCGACCCCGTCGGGGCCCGTCCTGCCGTCGGCGCCGGAGCCGGTCCTGCCGTGGGTGCTCGGCGCCCGCGGTGCCGCCGCGCTGCGCGGC
>NZ_WWFY01001199.1:0-4662 GCF_009864975.1 Pseudonocardia sp. SID8383 | reverse complement strand
CGTCGAGCAGGTCCTCGACCGAGGCGTGCACCGGACCACCGGAGACCGCGGCGATCCCGGCGGCCGCCTCCGGCCGTCGCGCCCACACCCCGGCCGCCGACCAGCGGGGATGCGCCGCGATGGCGGGGGCGTGCACCTGGCGCGCCCACGGCCCGGCGCCGAGCAGTCCGATACGCATGCGGGCATTCTCACCGCCGACCGGCCCCGATCATGACCTAGGGTCGGCGGCCATGAGCGATGATCCGGCAGCGCAGCCGGTCGAGCCGAGGGCCGCCGCGACCGTCCTGCTGGTCCGCGACGAGCCGGGCACCGGTGACCTGCAGGTCTTCCTGCAGCGGCGGGTGGCCGGGATGGCGTTCGCCGGCGGCATGACCGTGTTCCCCGGCGGCGGGGTCTCCGCCGGTGACGAGCCGGACCCCGCCCGATGGCGCGGACCGGAGCCGGAACGGTTCGGTGCCCGGCTGGCCCAGCCCGCGGACCTGGCCGCCGCGCTGGTGACGGCCGCCGTCCGCGAGACGTTCGAGGAGTGCGGCGTGCTGCTGGCCGCCCCCGCCGGCACCGAGCCCGGCCGGCTGGACGCCGCCGCGACCTGGCGGGACGACCTCGTCGCCCGCCGGATCACGCTGCCGGGGCTGCTCGCGGCGCACGACCTGGAGCTGCGCGCGGACCTGCTGGTCCCGTGGTCCCGCTGGATCACCCCGCCGCGCAACCCGAAGCGCTACGACACCGCGTTCCTCGTCGCCCGCGTGCCGGACGGCCAGGTCGCCGACGACGCCACCACCGAGGCCGTCGAGGCGCGCTGGTGGAGCCCGGCCGAGGCCCTGTCCGGCTACGACGACGGCGACCTCGAGCTGATGCCGCCCACTCTGCGGACCCTGCAGGAGCTGCACCGGCACGACAGCGCGGGCGAGGTGCTGGCCGCCGCCGCGGCGCGCGACATCGAGCCGATCACCCCCGAGGTGCGGCGCGAGGGCAGGGTCGTCACGATCACCCTGCCCGGCGACCCCGACTGGATCTACGAGGAGACGACCCGGTGAGCCACCCGCTCTACGGCGCCCTGCGCGCCGCGCACCCGCTGGCGTCGGTGCTGCTGCAGGACAACCCCGGCCCGATGACCCTGGAGGGCACCAACACCTGGGTCCTCGCGGTGTCGGACGCGTACGACCGGATCGTCGTCGACCCGGGTGAGGACGACGGCACACACCTGGAGGCGCTGGCCGACGGCCCGCCGGTGGCCGCGGTCGTCCTGACCCACCGCCACCACGACCACGCCGGCGGGATCGGCCGGTTCGTCGAGCTGACCGGGGCACCCGTGTTCGCCGCGGACCCGTCACTGGCGTCGGGGACCACCCCGCTGGTCGACGGCGCCGTCGTCGCCGGTGGCGGGGTCGAACTGGAGGTGCTGACCACCCCCGGCCACACCTCGGACTCGGTGTCGCTGCTGCTGCGCGGCCCCGGCTCCGACGGCGTCGCGCTGCTCTCCGGCGACACCGTGCTCGGCCGCGGCACCACCGTCATCGCCCACCCCGACGGCACCCTCGGGCCCTACCTGGACTCGCTGCGCCGGATCGCGGAGCTGCCCGCGGGCACCCCGGTCCTCCCCGGGCACGGTCCGGAGCTCCCGGACGCCGCCGACACCGCGCGGCACTACCTCGCCCACCGCGAGCAGCGGCTGGAGCAGGTGCGGGCCGCGCTGGAGCGGCTCGGGCCCGACGCCTCGGCACGCGACGTCGTCGAGATCGTCTACGCCGACGTCGACACCTCGCTGTGGGACGCCGCCGAGCTGTCCGTGCGCGCACAGCTGGATCACCTGCGTGGATGAACGGGACCGCACGGAGCGTTGAACCGACACGACCGACCGGCCTAGGGTCCCCGCATCCCGACGGGGCATCGCCGTCCGTCGGCCCCGTTCCTCCCGAAGGAGACCCCGTGCGTCGCACGATCCTGGCCCTGGCCGCCGCGCTGCTGGCCCTCACCACCCTCGTCGGCTGCAGCAGCGGCGGGTCCGACACGCTGCGCGTCGGCACCGAGGGGACCTACAGCCCCTTCAGCTTCCAGGGCCCCGACGGGCAGCTGACCGGCTACGACGTCGAGGTCGCCCGTGCGGTCGGCGCCAAGCTGGGCAAGGAGGTCGAGTTCGTCCAGATCCCGTGGGACTCGATCTTCGCCGCGCTGGAGTCGCAGCGGATCGACCTGGTCGCCAACCAGGTCACCGTCAACGACGAGCGGAAGGCGAGGTACGACCTCTCGACCCCCTACACCGTGTCCGAGGGCGTGATCGTCACCCGCGCCGACGACACCGCGATCCGGACCCTCGCCGACCTGCGGGGCCGCACCACCGCGCAGTCCGCGACCAGCAACTGGGCCGAGGTCGCCCGCGGCGCCGGCGCGAACGTCGAGGCGGTGGAGGGCTTCGTGCAGGCCGTCCAGCTCGTCAAGGACGGCCGGGTCGACGCCACCGTCAACGACAACCTCGCCGTCGGGGAGTACGAGAAGTCGACCGGGGACACGGGCATCAAGGTCGCCGGCACCACCGGGGACACCAGCGAGCAGGCCTTCGCCGCCCGCAAGGACAGCGGCCTGATGCCCGACGTGGACCGGGCGCTGGCCGAGCTGCGGGCCGACGGCACGCTGACGCAGCTGTCCGAGAAGTACTTCGGCAGCGACGTCAGCGGGAAGTAGATGGATCCCGCCACCTGGGAGCTGATCGGCCGCAACCTGTGGCCGATGCTGAGGGCGACGGTCACGATGACCATCCCGCTGACGGCGATCAGCTTCGTCATCGGGCTGGTCCTGGCCCTGTTGCTGGCGCTGGCCCGGATCTCCTCGATCAGACCGCTGTCCTGGCTGGCCCGCGCCTACATCTCGGTGGTGCGCGGCACGCCGCTGCTGGTCCAGCTGTTCATCGTGTTCTACGCGCTCCCGCAGCTCGGGCTGGTGATCGACCCGTTCCCGTCCGCGGTGATCGCGTTCAGCCTCAACGTCGGCGGCTACGCGGCCGAGGTCATCCGGGCGGCGATCCTGTCCATCCCGAAGGGACAGTGGGAGGCCGCGCAGACCATCGGCATGGGGTACCCGACGACGCTGCGACGCGTGATCCTCCCCCAGGCCGCGCGCACCGCCGTCCCACCGCTGTCGAACACGCTGATCTCGCTGGTCAAGGACACCTCGCTGGCCTCGACCATCCTGGTGACCGAGCTGCTGCGGGTCGCCCAGCTGGCCGCGGCGCCGACGTTCGACTTCTTCGCCCTCTACGGCGTGGCCGCGGTGTACTACTGGATCGTCTGCCTGATCCTCTCGTCCGTGCAGGTACGGGTGGAGACGCGGCTGGAGAGGTACGTGGCGCGATGAGCGACCTGCTGACCGTCCGGGGCCTGCGGAAGTCCTTCGGGACGCTGGAGGTCCTGCGCGACATCGGGTTCGACGTCCCGGCCGGGACCGTCACCGCGGTGATCGGGCCGTCCGGTTCGGGCAAGACGACGGTGCTGCGTGCCCTGAACGCGCTGGACCGGGCCGACGCCGGGGTGATCACCATCGGCGACCTGGCCGTCGACTTCGGCGCCCCCGTCGACCGGTCCACGCTGGCCCGGTTCCGGTCCCGGACCGCGATGGTGTTCCAGTCGCACAACCTGTTCCCGCACCGCACCGTCCTGGAGAACGTCATCGAGGGCCCGGTGATCGTGCAGCGGCGCCCCCGGGCCGACGCGACCGCCGACGCCCGGCGGCTGCTGGACCAGGTGGGGCTGGCCGAGAAGGCCGACCAGTACCCGTACCAGCTCTCCGGCGGCCAGCAGCAGCGCGTCGGGATCGCCCGCGCGCTGGCCCTCGACCCGCAGCTGATGCTGTTCGACGAGCCCACCTCGGCGCTGGACCCCGAGCTCGTCGGCGACGTCCTGCGGGTCATCAAGGACCTGGCGACGGCGGGCCGGACGATGGTCATCGTCACCCACGAGATCCGCTTCGCCCAGCAGGTCGCCGACCAGGTCCTCTTCGTCGACGGCGGGGTGGTGGCCGAGTCCGGTCCGCCGTCGCGGGTGCTGGTCGAGCCGGAACGACCCCGCACCCGGCAGTTCCTGAAGCGGATCCTCGACCCGATCTAGACCCCGGGCGGGGCGCCGTCGGAGTCGCCGTGGGCGTCGACCCACTCCTCACGGAACCGGCGCAGGAACTCCTCCAGGGCCGCGTGCCGCCGCTCGCCCATCTCGCGGCCGGCGGCGGTGCGCAGCTCGCCGCGCAGCCGCAGCAGCTTCTCGTGGAAGTGGGCGACGACCGAGCCGGTCGGCCCGGACCGGTAGCCGTCGGTCGCGACGCCCGCGTCCGGGTCCCACAGGGGCTCGCCGATCGCGCCGCCGTAGGCGAACGCGCGGGCGATGCCGGTGGCGCCCATCGCGTCGAGCATGTCGGCGTCGTGCAGGCAGGCCGCGATCCGGTCCGCCGTGGGCGCCGACACCGCCGCGGAGAACGAGTACCGGCCGGTGGCCTCGACGGCGTCGAGCACCGGGTCCCACAGCTGCTCGGCGACCCCGCCGCGACGCAGCGCGTCCCGGGCGTCGTCGCGGACCTCCGCGGGGGCGACGACGCGGCCGAGCCGGGCCTCGGCGGCCCGGTGGTGGTCGTGCACATAGGCGGCGACGGCGGCGACGAACCCGTCCAGGCCCTCCC
>NZ_WWFY01001198.1:0-1147 GCF_009864975.1 Pseudonocardia sp. SID8383 | reverse complement strand
GCGGGCGGTGGGGCCGGCCGCACCGGTGCGGGTAGCGGGGTGGCCATGCGGGCAGCGCGGTGGCGGTGCGGGTAGCGGTGGGCGACCCGGCGCCGACGGTGTCGGTCCGGAACGCGGCCCGGATGCCGCGCGCGACCGCCGTCCGGGCGTCGTCGTGCACCCACCCGGCGGCCGTCGACGGTCACCCTGTGCTGCTGAACCGGTGCATCCCGGTGCGAGGGTTGCCCGCATCACGTTCCAGGTCTACGAAGGAGACACGGACCCCGGCCGGGCCAGAGGCGTCTCGGAGGAGAAGAGGCGTCTCCCCTGACCGGGCTCCGTACGTGGGAACCGGATCACGTCCACGCCGAGCACGCCGCGGGAGGCATGTCGTCGTGGGCCTGCGAACCGGGACGCCGGGCGCCGAGGCCGCACAACACGGCACGTAGTGCACGCCAGGACGCCGGTTCCCACGTCGGGCCGGGTGGTGCCCCTCGGGGCACCACCCGGCTCTGTCGTGTTCGAGCCCGGCCGGAGCGCGTCGGCCCGGTCGGGGTGCAGCGGCTCGACCGAGGGCGCGCGGGGCCCGTGCCGAGTCCGTGGGCTCAGCCGGACTGTGCGGCGGCGATCGACAGGCCCTCCCGGCCGCCCGCCTCCCACTCCGCGCAGGTGTGGACGATCCAGCGGGCCAGACCGTCGGGCGTCCCGGACGCGAACGCCGCCGCGGCCTCCCGGTACTCCGCGGTGCGGCGCAGGAACCCCACCTCGGGCACCGACAGACCGCGCGGGTCCAGCCCGGTGGACATCGCGGTCAGCCGGGCCGCGGCCCGGGCCACGACGCCGTCGGCGGTGCCGAACGGGGCCAGGGTCAGCAGCTCGCCGTGCACGACGGCGACCAGCACCGGTGCCGGCACGGAGGTGCCCCCGCCGATCAGGTCGGCCAGCGCCGCGAGCCGTCCCGACGTCGCCGGACGCGGCCTGCCCAGCACCTGCTCGTGCTCGGCGGCGGGCACGAGGTCGCCCGCGGCCAGGACGTGCAGCCGGGCGAGCCCCTGCAGCGGCGCGCGACCCCAGGTGTCGAGGAGCTTCGCGCGCTCGTCGGCGATCCGGACGGCGCCGGCGAGGACCGGGTCCGAGACGTGGTCGGCGGTGACCGGCCGCAGCGGGG
>NZ_WWFY01001197.1:0-974 GCF_009864975.1 Pseudonocardia sp. SID8383 | reverse complement strand
CCCGCCGCCGAGGTCGAGCAGCGACACCGGCTCCGGTACCCGCGCTGCGGCCCGCTCCAGCACGTCGACGACCGCCGCGTGCGTCGCGGGCATCCGGTACGCGGCGTAGGCGGCCGCGTCGTCGTCCGTGCGCAGGATCGGCGCGGTGGGCACGGTGCCGCTGCGGTAGTCGCGGATCAGCCGGTCGACCACCGGCGCGAGCCGCGCGGCGGGGACCCGGTCGAGCGCGTCGTCGAGGGCGGCGCCGAGCGCGCCGGACAGGTCGGGGGACAGGTCGGGGACCACCCGCCCATTCCACCAGTCCCGGGCTCAGCCCCGGGCGCCGACCAGCAGCGGGTCGGCCAGCACGTCGAGCAGCGGGGCCTGCATCCGCGCCCACGGTGACAGCCCGGAGGCCGGGTCGTCGGCGGCGGCGCGGAAGCGCGACCAGCTCCACCAGGCCACGTCCTCGACCTCGTCGGGGCGCGGCTCGGGCTCGCCGCTGATCCGGGCGACGAACACCGGGCAGAGCTCGTTCTCCTCGATCCCGTCCTGCGACGCGCGGTAGCTGAAGTCCGGCAGCACCATCCGCAGCTCGGTCGCGCGGATGCCCAGCTCGTCGGCCAGCCTGCGGTGCACCGCGTCGGCCATGTCCTCGCCGGGGGCGGGGTGCCCGCAGCAGGTGTTGGTCCAGACCAGCGGGAAGGCGGTCTTGGTGCGGGCACGCCGGGTCACCAGCAGCCGGCCGGCGTCGTCGACGCCGTAGCAGGAGAACGCCAGGTGCCGCGGGGTGCTCGCACCGTGCACGGTGGCCTTGTCCGCGACGCCGACCGGGTTGCCCTCCTCGTCCAGCAGCACGACCTGTTCCATGCCGTCCTGTCTACCGGAGCCCGGCGGCCGCGGCCTGTCGGCCGGTACCGGCTCACACCCCGGAGCGGGCGGCTGCGCGGCCCCGGACCGCGCCGCCGAGCGCGGCACCCGGCAGGTGCGCGGCG
>NZ_WWFY01001196.1:0-1034 GCF_009864975.1 Pseudonocardia sp. SID8383 | reverse complement strand
ACCCGCACCCCGACCACGCCGCGGTCGGCCGGGCCTGCCCGGCGGCGGCCCCGGTGACCGCGCACGGTTTCGGGTTCCCGATCTGGGCCCGCACCCGGATCGCGCCGACCGATCCCGGCGTGCCGTGGGACCACGCCCACCGGCTGACGCTGTCCGCCGACGACCGGGACGCCAAGCGCCGCGCGATCGCCGCACACGCGTCGCAGTCCGCGGTGCCACGCGGCGGGACCCGCGCGGTGCTGTCCCCGGCGACGCTCGCCCACTTCCACGGCGGTCACGAGGTCTACTTCCGGGAGCCGCCGCCCTCGGGGGCGCCGCCGGAGCTGTTCGCCGGGCTCTACCGCGACAACGCCGACCCCTGGGCCGTGCGCACGTCGTTCTACGAGCGGCGCAAGCGCGACGTGCTGCTGGCCTGCCTACCGCGGGAGCGCTACGCGCTGGCCGCCGAGCCGGCCTGCGGGCTCGGCGAGCTGACCCGTGACCTGGCGGCGCGCTGCGACCGGGTGGTGGCCTCCGACGTGGTCGACGAGGCCGTCGCCGCCACCACCGGCGCCCTCGGCGGGATTCCGGGCGTCGAGGTCGTGGCGGCCGACGTCGACGACGACCGGGCGGTCCCCGGCGGCGTCGACCTCGTGGTCCTCGCCGAGTTCCTCTACTACCTGCCCGCCGCGCGGGTGGGCGCCGTGCTCGACCGCATCGCGGGCGCGCTGGTGCCGGGCGGCGACCTGGTGCTGGTGCACTGGCGGCAGTGGCCCGCCGAGGCGCCCGCCGACGCCGCCACCGTGCACGCGCGGGTGGTGGCCGACGACCGCTTCGACACCCTCGTCGAGCACACCGACGAGCAGTTCCTCCTGCACGTGGTCCGGCGCCGGTGAGCCGGACCATGCGGCCGGGTGCCGCACCGTCCGCCGCGGGCGTGCTCGTCCCCGCCCACGACGAGGAGGGCACCATCACCGCCTGCGTCCGGTCCGTGCTGACCGCCCTCGACCACGCGCCCGGGCTCACCGCGCGGGCGCTGTGCGTGGTCGCCGACC
>NZ_WWFY01001195.1:0-2961 GCF_009864975.1 Pseudonocardia sp. SID8383 | reverse complement strand
CGATGCCCCCGATCGCGAACCACGGCCGCGCCGGGGCCCGTCCGGCGACCGTGCGCACCAGGTCCAGGCCGGGGGCCGGACGTCCCGGCTTGGTCGGGGTCGGCCAGCACGGGCCGACGCAGAAGTAGTCCACGCCGTCCTCGTCGGCGGCGGTCAGGGTCTCGGCGGGGCTGTGCGAGGACCGGCCGATGAGCACGTCGTCGCCGACGACCCGGCGCGCCCACGCCACCGGCAGGTCGTCCTGGCCGAGGTGCAGCACGTCGGCGCCCGCGGCGAGCGCGACGTCGGCGCGGTCGTTCACCGCGAGCAGCGCGCCGTGCCGGCGGCAGGCGTCGGCGAGCACCTCCAGTGCGGCGAGCTCGGCGCTCGCCTCCAGCGGCCCGTCGGGCCCGCCCTTGTCCCGCAGCTGGACGATGTCGACCCCGCCGGCGAGCGCGGCGTCGGCGAACTCCGCCAGGTCACCGCGCGCGGTGCGGGCGTCGGTGCACAGGTAGAGACGGGCGTCGGTGAGGCCGTCGAGCCGGGTGCGACGGGTGTCGCCGGTGCCGGGACGGGTATCGGTGTCGGACACGGCTCGCAGGCTACGGCGTAGCCTGGGCCCCGGACGACGACGAACCACGGGAGCCCGGGCAGCGGGCTGAGAGGGGACCCGCGACGCGGTCCCGACCGTCGAACCTGATCCGGGTCATGCCGGCGCAGGGAGTGAGGTGGATCCCATGAGCGCGAGTGCCGGACGGCTGGTCGTCGCGGGTGCGGGGGCCGTCGGCCTGTCCGTCGCCCGCGCGGCGGCTCGCGACGGCTGGTCGGTGACGGTGTTCGACCCGGCCCCCGGTCGCGGCGCGTCCTGGGTGGCCGGCGGGATGCTCGCCCCGGTCACCGAGGCCTGGCCCGGCGAGGAGGATCTCCTCGCCCTCGGGCTGGACTCGGTCGCACGCTGGCCGGAGTTCGCCGCGGCTCTGTCCGCCGACGCCGGCACCGACGCCGGGTTGCACCCGGAGGGCACCGTCGTCGCCGCGACCGGGTCGGGGGACCGCGCCGAGCTGACCGCGCTCGCGGACTACCTGGAGTCCCTCGGCCGGGACGTGCACCGGCTGACCGGTCGCGAGCTGCGCCGGCTCGAACCCGCGCTGGGCCCGGAGGTCCGTGGCGGCCTCTCGGTGCCCGACGACCCGTCGGTGGACAACCGGCGGCTGCTCGCCGCGCTGGCGACCGCGGCCGGGCGGGCCGGGGTCGTCGTCTCCGACCGCGGGGTCGCGCGCGTGCTCGACGACGGCGCCCGTGTCACCGGCGTGCGGCTCGCGGACGGGACCGAGATCGCGGCGGACGCGGTCGTCGTCGCGGCGGGGGCGCACTCGTCGTCGCTGCACCCGGTGCTCGACGGGCTGGTCCGCCCGGTGAAGGGCGAGATCCTGCGGCTGACCCGCCGCGCCGGTGCCCTGCCGCCGCCGTCGCGGACGGTGCGGGCGCTCGTCGACGGGCGCCCGGTGTACGCCGTGCCGCGGACGCTGCCCGGGTACGGCGACCTCGTGATCGGCGCGACGACCGCCGAGAACGGCTTCGACACCGACGTCACCGTCGGTGGGGTGCGCGACCTGCTGCGCGACGCGGAGCGGATCCTGCCCGGCATCGCCGAGTACGCCCTGACCGAGACCGCCGCCGGGCTGCGGCCTGGCAGCCGGGACAACCTGCCGCTGATCGGGCGCACCGGGCCCGACGGGCTGGTCGCGGCCACCGGGCACGGCCGCAACGGGATGCTGCTGGTACCGGTGACCGCGGCGGCCGTCGCGGCGCTGCTGCGCGGCGACGACGTACCGGGACCGGTCCGCGCGGCGGATCCGCGACGGTTCGCCCCGGCCGCCGCCGGGGCACGCGAGGAGGGGAACCACTGATGCGGATCGTGCTGAACGGCGAGCACCGCGACGTCGACGACGGCGCCGACCTCGCCCGGATCCTGGCCGAGGCCGGGCTGCCGGAGCGGGGGATCGCCGTCGCCGTGGACGGGGAGGTCGTGCCGCGCACGTCGTGGGCCGGGCACCGCCCCGCCGACGGCGCGCGGGTCGAGGTACTGACCGCGGTACAGGGAGGATGAGCATGGCAGTGCAGACCGACAAGCTCGCGTTCGGTGACCACCTGTTCGACTCGCGGCTGGTGATGGGCACCGGTGGTGCCGCGAACCTGGAGATCCTGGAGCGGGCGCTGGTCGCGTCCGGCACCGAGCTGACGACGGTGGCGCTGCGCCGTGTCGACGTCGCGGGCGGGACCGGGCTGCTGGACCTGCTGCGCCGCCTCGGGATCGCCGTGCTGCCCAACACTGCCGGCTGCCGGACCGCCGCCGAGGCGGTGCTCACGGCGCGGATGGCGCGCGAGGCGATGGAGACCGACCTGGTCAAGCTGGAGGTCGTCGCCGACGAGACGACGCTGCTGCCCGACCCGGTCGAGCTCCTCGACGCCGCCGAGCAGCTCGTCGACGACGGCTTCACCGTGCTGCCCTACACCAACGACGACCCGGTCCTCGCCCGTCGCCTGGAGCAGGTCGGGTGCGCCGCGGTCATGCCGCTCGGCTCGCCGATCGGGACCGGGCTGGGCATCCGCAACCCGCACAACATCGAGATGATCGTGGCCGCCGCGGGCGTGCCGGTCGTGCTCGACGCCGGGATCGGCACCGCCTCGGAGGCGGCGCTGGCGATGGAGCTGGGCTGCGACGCGGTCCTGCTCGCCACCGCCGTCACCCGTGCCGCCGACCCGGAGCGGATGGCCCGCGCGATGCGCCGCGGGGTGGAGGCGGGCTGGGACGCCCGGCACGCCGGTCGGATCCCGCGCCGCTACCGGGCACAGGCGAGCTCGCCCGACCGGGAGGACTGAGGACCGATGTCCGGGTGCGTTCCGCGGAACGCACCGGACCGGATCGGGAGGGCTCAGGCGGGGGCGACGCCATCGGCGTGCCGCCGGGCCAGGGCGCGG
>NZ_WWFY01001194.1:0-1703 GCF_009864975.1 Pseudonocardia sp. SID8383 | reverse complement strand
GTCACCGGCCAGGCGGGCCAGCAGCACCGCGGCGACGGCGGCGGCGAGCCACTGCAGCCCGATCAGCACGGTCTTGGCCGGTGACGACGCGGCGGCGAACCAGTCCGCGGTGCGCGCGGTGACCCGCAGGCCGTCGGCGTCGGCGGGGGAGAGCTGGGTGGTGAACGCGGCGACCGCGCGCACGACGTCGCCGGGGAAGGCACGCGGGGCGCCGTCGCCGAGGGTGACCCGGGACCCGGCCTCGTCGGTGTCGAGGACCAGCCCGCAGTCGTCGCCGGGCGGGACGGGGGCGCGCAGCAGCTCACGGCCCCCGACCTGGACCCGCAGCTCCCCGCCCGGTCCGGTGAGCACGGCGAACCCGATCCCGGTGGCACCGGGCCGCTCCGAGGCCACGACGGTCGTCGCCGTCCCGGTGTCGGCGGAGCGGGCCTGCGCGGCGCGCAGCACCCGGCAGCCGACGTCGACGCGTACCGCCTCCGGTGCGTAGGGCTGGAACGCCGCCGTCGTCGACACCGGCTGCTCGCCCGCCCGGGGCCAGGTCACGGTCGTGCTGCGGGTGTCGACGGGGGCGAACGGCACCAGCGCGGCGAGCAGGCCCGCGAGCAGGCCGGCGAGCAGGGTCGCGACCACCAGGCGGCGGGGGACGGACGGCGGGGCGGGGTGGTCTGAGGGGTGCATCGACTTCCGGATCGACTCGGCGGGGGAGCGCGGCGGGGCCGGCCCGCCCGTCAGACCGCGGTGACCGGCACCGTGTGCCGGCCGGTCGCGCCGTCGGGGATCGAGACCTGTTCCCGTTCCGTCTGCACCGTGCCGGTCCGGTCGGTCGCGCGCACGCGCAGGGTGTGCTCGCCGGGTCCCAGTTCGATCTCGGTGCGCCACATCCGCCAGGTGTCGGCAGCGACGTCGGCGCCGAGGCGGGCCGGGACCCAGGTCCCGCCGTCGACGGCGACCTCGACCCGGGTGATGCCGACGTGCGGCGCCCACGACGTCCCGGCGACGACGACCCGCCCGGCCGGGACCGACGCCCCGGCCGCCGGGGTGTCGATGCGGGACTGGGTCTTCACCGGGCCCTCGCGGGCCCAGCCGCGCTCGGCCCAGTACGGGGTGGCCGCGTCCCAGGTGGTCACCTCGATGTCGGTGATCCACTTGCAGCCGGAGACGTAGCCGTAGAGGCCGGGGACGACCATGCGCACCGGGAAGCCGTGCTCGACCGGCAGCGCCTCGCCGTTCATGCCGAACGCGAGCAGGGCGTCGCGGCCGTCGGTGACGACGTCGACCGGGGTGCCGGTGGTGAACCCGTCGACGCTGGTGGACAGCAGCTGCTGGGCCCCGGGTCCGACCCCGGCCTCGGCGAGCAGGTCGGCCAGGCGCACCCCGGTGAACCGCGCGTTGGAGATCAGCGCGCCGCCGACCGGGTTGGACACGCACACCATCGTGATCGGCACCTCGACGACCCGGCGGGCCCGCAGCTGGTCCAGGGAGAGCGTCAGCTCGCGCTCGACCATGCCGTGCACCCGCAGGGTCCACGACGCGGTGTCGACCCGCGGGACCTGCAGCGCGGTGTCGATCCGGTAGAAGTCCGCGGTCGGGGTCAGCCAGGCCGGTGCGCCCGGCAGGGTCGCGTCCGGCGGGAGCGCCGGTACCGGCGGGGCGGGCGGCAGCGCGAGTGCCGCGGGCCCGGACGTCGACGGCGCGGCGGCGAG
>NZ_WWFY01001193.1:0-1293 GCF_009864975.1 Pseudonocardia sp. SID8383 | reverse complement strand
GGCCGTTCGCGGCGTCGTCGTGGCGGGCCGAGCACGGGGCGCTGCTCGACGTCGGCCCGCACGTCGTGGACCTGCTCGACGCGGCGCTGGGACCGGTCGTCGACGTCGACCACGCCCACCGCGACGAGCCCGACCTGTGGCGGATCGGCCTCGTCCACGACGGCGGCGCCCGCAGCTCTGTGGTGCTGTCGCTGCGTGTCCCGGTGGATCCGACCGAGTTCGAGGTGGCGCTGGTCGGCGGGCTCGGGGAGGACGGCCGCGGCCGGTACGTGCTCGACCGTCGCCCGGCCGACGCGGTCGCCTGCTTCGGCGCGCTGCTCGACGACCTCGCCGACGCGATCGACTCCGGCGCCGACCTCCCGGTGGACGCCGCACGGGCGCTGCACCTGCAGCGGGTGATCGACCGGATCGTGCGCGCGGTCGGCTGATCCTCCGCACCGGCCGCCGGGCCCGGCCGGGATCTCAGCCCCGGTCGGTGCGGGCGGTGCCGTTGCGCGGGGTCGGTTCGCCGCCGTTCTCGCGGGCGGCGAGCTCCTCGTGGAGGCGCTGCAGCAGGTCCTGTTCGGTGGGGGTGAGCCGGTCGGCCAGGCCCCCGGCGGGGCGGGGTCGCGGCCGCGGCCTCGGCGCGGGTGCGTCCGCGGGCCCCGTCGTGGGGTCCTCCGCCGGACCCGGCGCGGGGTGCTGCGTCGCCCGTGCGGCGGGCTCCGTTGCGGGGGCGACGACGTCGGCCGGTTCCGTGGGGTCCTCCACGGTGCCGTCCCACCCGGTGGTGTCCCGCTCGGTGGCGTCCCACTCGTCCGGCTCGTCGTCGGTGAGCAGGAGGTGCCGGGGGCGGCGCTCCCCGTCGGCCGGGGCCGGGGGTGTCGGGGCGCGCAGGATCGGGACGCCCGGAGGTGGGGTGGGGGCCTCGTCGACGGGGTCGGCCTCGTCGGCCGGGGGCCGGGGGCCGGTGGGCCCGGTTCCGGCCGGTCCGGTGCCTGCGGGGCGGTCGAGTCCGGCCCGGATGTCCGGAGCCGGTCCGGCGTGGGCCGGGTCCGCCGGGGCGTCCTCCGTGGCCGGTGCGGCTCCGTTCGTCTCGGCCCCGGCGGGCGACGTGCCGACGTGGTTCCGGTCGGATCCGGGCCCCGGGTGTGCCGGCCCGGCGGTGGGGCGGGCCGGGTCGTCGCCGGTGGTCACACGGTGGGCGGGATGCGCCGCGCCGTCGCGGCGGTCGTCGTCGACGGTCACGGTGGCGGTCGCGGCGGGGACGACGTGCGGCGTGCCCGGGACGGTCTCCTCGACGTCGCTCCGGTC